>JAUJLY010000208.1 GCA_030447145.1 Thermomicrobiales bacterium | reverse complement strand
GTGTTTTTCACGACAACGACTTCGTTGACGACGCCCGTCGCGAAATACCCTTGGATCACGTCGTGAATGGAGTTTCCTTCGGCATACGTGCCGAGTACCACTAAGATGCTACGCCCATTTCATATGCCTCCCTGCCCCAACAACTCGAATACGCTTGTGCGTGGGTTCACAACCGGCCAAGCATAGCCCGTTTTCGGGCATCCTGGCAGCGCGTGGCACGGTCATGGTGGACTGGGGACCGCTTCCCTTTGCGAGATGTACAGGTAGGTGGGATACCGGTGGAGCCAGGACGAGTATTCAACCTGAACGATCGGCACGTAGCCGGACACCGAAACGGTCGAGACAATATATGTGGAATCGGTGGCTGGGCCAAACAGATTTGTCCACCAGGGACCACCAGGTGTCCGCTGGGTGATCCCATTGCCGATCGAGAATTCGTACAGGTGGTACCCGTCCCAGGAGGCTCCTGCGTCGAGCTGGGTCAGCGGCACCTCGAGTTCGTCGACCGCATACTCAGCGGTGTTCCAGGTAGCGTCCTGGAAGACGATGCAGTCGCGGGTGGCCACGACGCTGAACAGCGCCATGATGCCGGTCAGGGTCCATGCCCGAACGGTATTGAGCGCGACCTCGCGGATTGCCCAGAGCAGCAGGCAGACGGCAAGCGGAACGAGCGGAAGCAGATACCGATCGACCGAGATGATCCATTCGCGGAAGTGATAGGACGGCGGTAAAATCCCGGCGACCTGGAACAGGGCAATGACTCCGACCATCGCCCCCCCCCTTTTGGCGGGGAGATCGGGGCAGCGAGACTGCGCGTGCCAAGAAGAGTCCGCAGATCGCGGCAGACAGGACGCTCAGGATGGTTGCGAGAACAGTCCATCCTTGGGCGGCGGCGATGGGCCGACCACCGATGATATCCGTCGGGCCAACGCCATGAAGGCCAAGGAACTGCTGGATGTAGGGCATGCGCCGGCCCTCCTCGGTGAAGGTGAGGGCGCCGAGAACCAAGATGGTCAACCAGATGACCAGCAGCGGCGACCCCTTCCAGTTGTGCGGCCATCGCCAGGAGGGAATCGCCCCGAACAGCGAGAGCGTGATGGGGAATACGAACAGGCCAACGTACGCCAGTTCGATGTAGGTCATGAGGTTGAAGAGCGTGACCGATCCCTCGATGCCAGCCTCCTGGATCTGCGTCAGGAAGGCTCCCTGCTGCTCCGGAGTGCCGTTCACGAACATCAACCAGAGGGTGTAGAGCATTAGGGATGCGGAGGGGATCGCGGCGACTCGAGCGGCGACGATCATGCCCTCGCGATTTGGCCTCCATTGCCCCGAACCAGCGAGATAGACACCGACAGCGAGAGGCACGAGCAGACCCTGCTGGCGCGTCAGGAAGGCGAGCGCCGCAAAAACCGACCCAATCAGGGTGGATCGGGCACCCGCGGGACCAAGTTGAAAGCCGCGGACATACCAGAACACGGAGATGATCATCAGCGCGGTGAACTGGGGATCGGACATGAACGTGAAGGCCAGGGCGAATGTCAGCGGATTGAAGGCGTAGATCGCGGCCCCGAGCACTGCGCGATGACGGCCTACGCCAAGCAAACGGCAGATTCCATACACCGCCGGAATACTCGCGGCCACGAGCATCACCGTGGAGAGCCGCATGGCACCGAACGATGTTCCGAAAAGCAGGGAGAAGATGGCGCCCCAGACGACCTGGAAGATCAGCGTGACTACGGTCAGGTCATGGATTTCGAGGCGGCCCTGGTTGACGAGGATCTCGACAGAACGGGAGTACACCCAGTCGTCGGTCGAGGGGACATTGGCGAAGACCGGGACCACGGTCATCGTGGCAAGAAAGACTCCGACAACGGCAAGGACCGGCCAGTGAACAGCTAAGAGGCGCAATCCATCCGACGTCGCGGTCGACTTCGGCATGGCCGGATGAGGTCTGGCCGTGCTGAAGCCGGTGGTGGCGACCTCGGGGTCCATCGCGCTGCCCTCCGCAATCGTCCTCGCCGACTGCCCAAACCCTTGAGGTTTCATTCCATGTCGAGAGGATCGTTGCATTGCTTGAATCCCGCGTGTGTGCCCCGGTCCGGTCGTGATGGTTGTCCCATCTCTCGATCCTAGTGGCTCATCGTATGCGTTGCTGAGTTCGCTGTCGCCCCAAATGGCAGGAGTGCATACGTGTTCACGAATGCCGAGCCGGATATCAAGCGGATGCTTGTTTGCTGACCGTGGGAAGATCGCCATCCGCGTCTGCCGAGCTTGCCATACACGCAAGACGAGTCATCCCGAAGGTAGTAGTCTCCCGATGCATGACACACTAGTCCCGGATCGCAGTGACCTCATCCACAGTACGCGCTCCGATCGACGCGATGTCACTTGGTGTGCGCCTTATGAACCGTTCTCGGATGCGGTCGTTCCCGCTCGCGCGCCCCGTCGGTACCCATTTGGTACCCATTTCGCTCCGGACACACTGACGGCCACTCGCTTGGAATGGCCAATTTCCTCGATTTCATGGGGTTTCTGATGGAGCGGGAGATGGGACTCGAACCCACGACATTCTGGTTGGAAGGTATCCGGGGCTTAGTGTTGTGGCAACAATAGCAGAAAGCCCGAACCTATCAAGATTTTGGCGAGTTAAGGAGGGAACGCTGTAGCACCAATTATCGTGTGGTGAGAGACACCATAACTGAACCCAGAACCAGCGCTAATCTGGATGGCCCAGGAGCACATCGCCTGGCTCATCTTTTCCCTCCTAGCAGCCTAGGACCGGGACGATTCCGGTCGGAGGCTGGTCCAAAGAGCCGCTCCTTGACTGGCTCTTGGGGGCCGTCGGTTACGAGCAGGTGATGCTGCGCCACATAGACCACAACGCGGGGCATGTGCGGTTTTGATGGTCAGGGAACGACGCTGTGTCTGCGAGTGCGGCGAACAACAGCATCAATCACTGACTTTGCAGCGTCCTGAGCTGTTGCGCGATGTGAATACAGTGCCGAAGGAGTGCCTTCGACGCCACCCTTCGTGCCTGCACGCTGCCGAGGGTGGGCTTGAGGTGATTCCTGATGATCGACTCGTAGGGGAGGCGGTTCTCTGGCCTCACTGTCCGCAGCATCTCGACACGAAGGTACTCGTCGAGCAGTAGCCCGACCGTAGTCGTGTCCGGCTTGAGGAGTGTTCCTCGTTCATGTTGGGCCAGTGCGTCCCGTTCCGTCCTCTGCGCCTCCCACTTCGTCGCGTAGGTCCCGATCGTCCTGTTCTGGCGCCTACCGTCGGCATCCCGGACGGCAATCCGGACTTGCCAACGCCGCTTGCCGTCCTTGTCGATACGTTCAATCAGCGCCATGTTCGTCGCTTTCCGTGTGCACCAAATGTGTACCGTAGATGTGAGGCCGGGGCCGCTTCGGGCGCGATGCGGTCCCCCGAAACACCCTGACACAACCGCCAGTTCATGCTGTCTGGGGGTCTCCGGAATCCGGTGTGCCTGCCCAGTCACCCGGAAGCGGTCGAGGATATGGGCGGGGCCGGCGTGGGAGCGGGACCACACCGGAGGGGGCAGGGGCAGACACACCGGATCCAGGAAGCTCGACAAGAAGGCGACACCCTACCTCCCCGCCAGCCGTCGCCGGATCCAGTCCCACTGTGCCCGCTCCTGATCCCGGGTGAGGTCGTCGTCGCGGATGTAGCTGCGGGATCGCGCTCGGCTGGCGGACCGCTCGATCCCGCACGACAAGCCCAGCGCGATCAGGAGATCATCATGCGCCCCGTACTCTTAGCGTTGAACGAAATGTGCCCACGGTCGGAGACGTCAATCCGGAAGTCCTGTAGCTCCTCCGCCATGATGCCCGCCTCCACTGCCCGCGGCAGGTACAGTCGGCTCGACTGAAGCAGGATATGCATCCGGCCCACGATCCACGTCTTGCCGAGGGTCACCACGCACTGCGGAGGCCGAAACGGGGCCAGACCTTGCGCTCGAACGATTCCATTACCGAGGCGACCCGGTCGACGACAGCGAGCAACGACGTGGTCGCTAGCCTTCCAGCTTCTTGAGCAGGTCGGTGTAGCGCATGAGGTGCTGCACGCCGAGGTATTCCTCCTGCACCCGCTCTCGTGCCGCCGTGCCCAACCGTGCAGCCAGGGAGTGATCCTTGAGGATCTTGCCCAGCGCAGCCGCGAAGGCGGCCGCGTCCGTCGCGTCATCGATCAGCAGGCCGTGGACGCCGTCGACGATCTGATCCTGAATCCCGCCGACCCGGCTGGCGACGACCGGCCGCGCCTTCCACATCGCCTCCGTTACGGTCAGTCCAAACCCTTCCCGCAGGCTCTTCTGGACGACGACCGCGGCATGGCGCTGAAGGGCATTGACGATTGCCGCGTTCTCAGCGCTGTCGGTCATCGGCAGTGACGCAAGGTGGATCCTGGTCCGGATGGCGTCGGGCAAGGCGTGCCAGGCGGCAACCACCGCGTTGAAGGTTTCCTGGCCTTCCGGGTCGTCGCTGACCGCGCTGACATTCGGTCCGGCGAGAACCAGCTCCGCTCCGAGGTCGTCCCCCTGACGGACGAGACTGGCGAACGCTTCCATCACCCCAACTGGGTCCTTGAGCGGGTCCCAGCGTGACACCTGGACGACCAGCGGAGTGTCCCAAGCCGGAGCTGCCCCCTGCCGGATGACATCGGCCTGCCGTTCCACTCGTCCGGTGGTGCCGTCCAGCCGCTGGAACAGCGGTTGACCGTCTCCCAGCTCACCTGCGATGAGGCCCGTATGGGCGAGGATGGCCCGAATGGTCGGCCCGTCCAACTCCTGATTTTTCGGCGCGAAGGCGTCGATGGAGGGCGCGATGATGACGGTTCGATCCGGATCGCACCACTCCGGTACATAGGCCTGCCGGGAGAAGACTGTCGCCGCCACGTCCTCGAGAGAGGGCTTGAGGAAGGACCAGGCGACGTCCGTCTGATCGTTGAAGACGTCTGCTCCGACATGGCATCGCCAGATCACCGTCGCCCCGTGCCGGATCAGGACGGGCGCGAGCCCGGCGGTCTGCGGATCGTGCAGCAGGACGATGTCATGGGGCCGGATCATCTCAAGGATCTCGCCGGCGTTGTCGTCCATGACCGCTTCGTAGACGGCTCGCTCGTTGTCCCCAAGTGGGCTCCCATCCCCCGGCATCCCGTGCAGCGCGTGATGCAGGCGCTTGGTGAGCTGGAAGAAACTGGGTGTGCCGGTGATTACCAACCAACGGGCGTCGACGCCCACTCCCTGTGCGTAGGCGAGCAGGGAAGGAAGCATTTCCGCCACACCGCCGCCGGTGGCGGTCGAGTTGATGTTCCACCAGGTGCGGCCATTCAGGCGGAGGACCGTCGCACGAGCGGCCTCCTCGGCCGCTTGCATGCGGTCCGCGCCAAGCAGCGTGCCGAATCGCGCGATCGACTCGGGTGTAACGGCGACCTCTTCCACCTGTGGCATGGCGTTGCGTCCTCTCCATTGGCGATAACGGGTGCAGTGATGCCTGCATGAGCACGTGCGCTGCCATGACCCCGGCGGCTGTTCCCCGGGCCCCGATCTCGGCAGTGTGGAGTCGTGAACCGGCACGGGCGACCACCGCGCTGCGCGGTTTCTCGCCCTGGGTTTGGGTAGGGGGCACTATCTCGTCATTTGCCGCCTCCAGCAACAAGGACGGCCCCGGTTGCGGCCATGTCGGGCCCGCGGGCGCAATACCGGAATGATCCTGCGCAGCTGTCTTCCGCTTGGGCGAACGGCGACGACCTCCGGCTTCCGCTCACCAGCCCATCGGTGGTCCGATCCCTGCTCGTCCCTGGTCCCTGCCTCCCGAAACCGTTACAGCCGGCGGTGTTCGCGATATCTCCCCTTCCGCGCAGCACACGACGTTGCGCGGCAGTGAACCGTCCGATTGGATTGGTGCTCTGAATCGCCATACCTCATCGGAGC
>JAUJLY010000207.1 GCA_030447145.1 Thermomicrobiales bacterium | reverse complement strand
GAGCTCGCCCTTCAGCTCAAGGAGACGCCTGCCAACCTCGTTGTCCTTATCCTTCAGCACCTGCTGCTTCATCAGGTTCTCTTCCGCAGTGGCGAGTTCCGCCTTCGCCTTGTCGACTGCCTTGTATGCGTCACCGAGCTCCTCGCGGGATAAGGCGATCGTGGCTTCCGCGGAAGCGATCTCCTTCAGGAAGTCTCGTCCCTGCGATTCGGCCTCGTACCGGTTCCTGAGGACTTTCGCCTCATTGAGGGCGTTGGTGCGATCGGTGGCAATGATCTGCTGGGCCGCGCGGATGGTCTCCAACCCAAGCAGCTTCCCCACCTCGCGCCGGCGTGCCGTGGCTCCAAGGTCTCCGAAGAAAGAGAGCTCCTTCTGCCGGGTGAAGAAGGTCGCTGTGAAGGCGCTGTGAGAAAGCCCGACCAGCTTCTTTTCGATGTGATCGGTGACCTGTTTCGTGCCCTGGACGACGATCGTTTCCTCGCCGTCCTGCTCCACCCGGTAGATCACGGCATTCGTCGACGCGCGCTTGAGCTCGCGCTCGACCAGGAACTGCTGGTTCGTCCCTGGTACATCGAGCGTGACCACAACTTTCGTGTAGCCGCTGCGACCCCTGGGGCGCACATCCTTGGCGGGGATCGACGACGGATTGTAGAGGCACCATTCGATAGCCTCGAACAGCGTCGTCTTGCCGACGCCGTTGGCACCAATCACGCCAATCGTTGCCGCGGAGGGGATGGGGATGTCGTGCTCGTCGACATACTGCTTGTAGTTGGTGATCTGGACGTTGCTGAGGATCATGAGACGGCATCCTCTTCAGGTGCGGGGGCTTCCTGGGCCAGCAGGGCATCGCTCAGTGCACGATCCCCACGCTCGAGGAACTCGGTGGCAAATTCGTCGTTGAAGTGTGTTCCCTTGCGGCTCTCGACGAAGGTTGCAAAAAGCTGGCGAAGATCAGGGAACTCGCCGCTCCGCTCGGTTTCGGTCTCGTTGGTGTCGAGTATCGAGCGTTCGCTGGCGATAAAGAGATGCCAGACGTACTCGCTGCACTCGCGCTTCAGGATCGATTCCGCCTCGCGGCGATCGGAACGATCCGTATTGCGGATCGCGATTCGAGCCATGGCGTCAGGAGCGTCCAGGGTTCGTAGCTGCTGCAGGACCTTGTCTGCGATATCGCGCCCGCGAAGACCGTCCCCGTAGACCGGCTTGAGATCGATCATTGGGCGAGCCGGCAAATCAATATGTTCGACCCGAGGAAGGTCGCCCGGGGAGTCCAGCTGGACGATGCAGTACCCCGGCGAGCAATCCCGGTCACCCCAGCCGGTGCGCTCGGTCGAGCCGGCGTACCACCCTTTGGTAACGGCCTCCATGTGGAGGTGGTAGTGACCGAGTGCGATATAGTCGAAGTCCGGCGTGAGCAAGGACGTGTTGAGCACCCGCTCTCCTGGTTCGGCGCTCACCCCGGGATCGAGAATGCCAGGCACCATGCCGTGGCAGACGAGCACGTTGCGCTTGCCGCTGAGCAGGTAGGGCATCACCGGGTCATCGTTCGTGAGCGCCCCGTGAGGGATCGCGTGCACATGGAGATTGAGGTCCGGGAACAGGCCGACCTCGTGGATGTCTTCGTATTCCGCGACGAATCGAATCTCGGGCAGCGCCAGTTCCAGGACCGAGTAGGCGGAGCCTCCGGTGCGGATCCGAGGAGTGTCGTGGTTGCCGGCGATGACCAGCGTGGGGATGCCAGCCTTCTCAAGTCGACGGAACTGCTGGATGAAATGGCGCAACGTCTGCCACGTCGGGCGCGTGTGATGAAAGACATCCCCGGCATGGATGATTGCATCTACATCGTGGGACAGGATGTCATCGATGGCGCGCTCGAGTGCCTTCTCGAAGTCGACCGTGCGCTGGTTGCGCCCTGTCTCCGGATCGGATTTGCTCAGCGCCCGAAAGCCGAGATGGGTATCAGTGATGTGGGCAATGCGGATCGATTCGCTCACGACATCGACTTCAGTTCTCGTGCCTTAAGCAGCTGCTTCTGGGTTGCGCGCCACGCATTGCCACGTGGGCTGCTCCCTTCCCGGAACATGCGGTTGACGTTGGAGCGGACCTGCTCGATATCGTCACCATCCAGGCCGTCACAGGCGATCATGACCTCGTTCTTGCGCGGGGCGTTGTCTCCGAGCAGGCTCTGCAGGAGGCGGAAGATCGGATCAGACGGATGGGCGTTTGGCTGGGAAAGCTTCTCATTGCCAAAGACGCGCTGGCCGTTGACGCCAGGGATGGTCGGTGGCAGTGGGAAGGTCCCGAAGAGCGGTGCCCGGAAGTGCGCGTGGCGAAGAAGCAGCCGGCCCTTGGCGAGACCAAGCAGCTCCTGCTTGGAAGTGTCGGAGATAGAACGGTAGGCAGCGTTGATGATTTCCTCATCGCCGATACGTCCGTAGAATGACGTGCCACAGTTGCCGAGAATCTCCGTGTCGACCTTGGAGCGGAACTGCTGTGCGCCGAGGAGCACCACGTTGAGGTGGCGACCCCGCGCCGCGATGTCGACGAGGGTGTCCCGCAGGCCACCCTCGCCTCCGGCCGGGGCATATCTGTTCAGCTCGTCGACAAAGACGATAAGCTTGTCGACGCCCATGTCGCTCTTCTCGGCAAGCTTCCAGATTGCGTTGATCGTCGAGGAGACGATTAGCTCCTGTGCATTGGTGTTGCAGGCGCTGATATCAACGACCCGAAGCTCTCCCGGGTTGAACCCATAGACAACCTGCGGTGTGGCACCGTAGTGCACCGCGCCGTCGGCGAGCAGCCCGCCGAGCTTGTCCTGCAGGCCCTTGAACCGGTTTTGGGCCTTGCGGATTGTCGCCTTGTGGTGGCCGTTCCACGTGTCCTGTCCAGATTCGGCCAGCTCATTCTCGACACGGGAGAAGAGCTCCCGAAGTTCGTCCAGGGAACCGATCTTCCGCTCGCGGAGCTCATAGATGAAGCCGAAGAGCTTGTCGTCGAGGTCGTTGAAATCGAAGATCCGGTGCGGATACCAGAGGGCGCGGTCCAGCGACCAGAGGATAGGGAAGACCCTGTCCGATTCTCCAGGTACGTTGCGTTCGGTGTTGAGCGACTTGTGGTCGTGAAAGCCACTGAGGTCGACGCGCTTGTTGGCGGATTGCGGCGTCATGCCCGGCCGAAACGGCGCGAAGATGTTGACATTCTCGAATGGCTTGGGCTCAAGCCCGAGGGATTCGTAGGCGATGAGCTGGTCGTCGTCCAACCCCTTCCAGCCTGAGGCAGCATAAGCGTCCTCCATACCTGGATCGGGCTGCGCTGGCTTGTCGAGCCAGAGCAGGTCCGGTCCCTTCACATTGAACATCAGGGCGGCGACGGTTTTGCCCTCACGCGCCATGGTCTGGAAGACGGAGCTGGTCAGGAAGAGCGCGTGGCTTGTCTTCGTCGCAAGGCCGGACTGGCCGGTCCAGTTCGCATGCCCAGCCTCCGGCCCGAGCAAATATTCCTCGTCGAGGAAGAGCGGGGTCTTCTGGAAACGCTCCAGGCCGTGCATATCGGTGAGGACATCACCGTCCGCATCCCGCACATAGTTCCCGTTGGTATGCATCAGCGCCGGGATCGGCGTGCCGCTGAACTGGTGAACACCCAGCGCGTATTCGATAGCGGCTTCGGTGGCGAAAAAGACCGGGCCGTTGATGGCGGGCCGGTTCGAGGAGACATCGTCGCGGACATGCTTCGTGGCGAGCACCTTGACCGTGAAGACGAGGATCTCCGGCCGCATGGTTGGGCCTTCTTCTGGAAGTGCCAACTCCATTCGCCGGTCGAAATAATCGTCCAGAAAGGAGACCAGGTCGGAATATCGGCGCGGCTCGTCGACAACACCGATGACGGCGGCCTCCTCGGAGAAGGTGACGACAATATGGCCAACGTCGAGTGTAAGCGCCACGTCAGACGACCAGAAGTAGAATTGGTGCGATCCTGCCGGTTCACGCTCGCTGCTGACAACCCGCCCGACCGCGCCTGTCTTGTGGTCAACGAGATCGGTGAAGCGTTCCTGCTCCCAAATCTGCTGTGTCGTGATATCGAAATCGAGTGCCATGAGAACTCCGGGTCGTGAGGTCAGGAGGGCCAGCCGACAGTCAGTGCGTTGATACGGCGCTTGAGCATGAGCTCGAGCAGGTGGACGGGATAGAGCAGGGTCGGCCACCGGGCGTCCCTGGTTGGGCGGGGAACCCGTTCGGCCATCAGCCACGCGGCGATGTTGTCGATGAGTTCCGGTTCCCAGACTTCGCTGCTGGCTTCAAGACGAACCAGGGCATGACGGGCATCGAGCCCGGTTGAGGCCCACATCCGCTGGTACCACATGGTGAGGACCTGGTTGCGTAGCTCCGATTCCGGCTCCTCTTCGCCACCTGCGGGCCTCAGCTGATAGGCCGAGGTCCGATGACCCTGCGGCAGGGAGTAGAGGGCGGTTGCCTCCTCACCGAAAAGATGCTGCGACGTCGGGTCCTTCACAAATCCGATCGCGTTGGGATATTGCCCCTGCAGCCGCCCGTCCACGACCAGCCACTTGTCGAGGTCCGGATTCCGAATGCGGGAGTCCCAATAGCGGACAAGTTCCTGCTCCACGGCGCCGCGAACGCGGCCCGCCTGTTGCTGGGCGTAATAGAGCAGATGGCCGTAGTTCCCGGCCAAGGCATGGTACTGACCCAGATCAGGGGCGTTTCGGGCGAACTTCTCCAGTGGATCGCGGATCTCTTGCCCGGCTTCCTGCAGGATATCGATGAGGCGGTTCATCTCGACCGATTGCGTCTGCATCGGGACAAACCACGTCAGTCGCTCCACGAGCGTATCGCCCAGCAGTTGACACGTTCCATCCTCATCCCGCTCCAGGATGCCGACGACCGCGATTCCCACAATCACTGGAACCACTCCAATGCGCCAAACCGGGAGCGTCTTTTGGCTGCCATCCAGGAACCAGGCGAAGTTCGTTTCGTTTCGTCGCTCAATGGGCCGCGCGACAATCGGGCCTTCCAGGCGCTCAATCTGGGCCGAGCGTGTTTCCGTGGACGAGCCATCTAGTATCTGCGGAACGTTCACATCCGTCTCGAGCGAACCCGAGCGGCGCATGTTGGTCAGGGCAACGCTCTGACCCTGCAGGCGCTCCTCGATGCCCCTGACGAGATCCGGAAGCGTCTGCCTGCTTGTTTGGGTTGTCGCCATCGTCACGTGGAGGCTCTGCTTTCCCGGGGCGTTGGAGGAAATCGGCGGCGGGGATGCCGATGTACGTATACACGAACAGGTGTGCTATTCCAGAGTATACGCCATGCCTTGCCATACGGTGTCTTATCTATGCTGGTGGTAGGCTAACAGGCGGCGTTTGGACAATTTTGCCACGCCGAGGGGTGTACGTGCAGTGCGGGGACGGGAAGATGGCAGAGCATTCAGGAGCAGCCAAGGCATGGGGTGGACGGTTTGCAGAATCGCCCGATGCACGGCTGGAGGCATTCAATGCGTCGGTCGGATTCGACGTGCGGATGATCCGGGAGGATATCCGTGGCTCGATAGCCCATGTCCGTATGCTTGGTCGCCAGAACATCGTCCCTGTTGATGAAGCCGATTCGATCGAGGGGGCACTGTGGCAGGTCATGGGGGAGGTTGAGGCGGGCGAGTTCTCACTGACGATCGCCGATGAGGACGTCCACACCGGTGTCGAGCGACGGCTCCGGGAGCTTGTCGGAGGCATTGCCGGGAAGCTGCACACCGGACGCTCTCGCAACGATCAGGTAGCAACCGACTTCCGGTTCTGGACGAAGCGCATGCTGCTCGAGATCGCAGCCGGCCTGGTACGTTTTGGCGAGGCCCTGCTGACCGTCGCGCGGGAGAATGCCGACGTGATCATGCCGGGCTACACGCACCTGCAGCGAGCCCAGCCGATCCTGCTCGCCCATCACATGCATGCCTATGGA
>JAUJLY010000206.1 GCA_030447145.1 Thermomicrobiales bacterium | reverse complement strand
TAGGGCAGGGCGCGCCAGGCGATGCCGCCGTGCAGGACATACAGTATGGCGTCGATGAGCTCGCGGTAGGGATGGGCCGGCGGGCGGCCACCGGGAAACGGGGGCGGGACCAGCGGCGCGAGGATCGCCCATTGGGCGTCGGGTAGATCGGTCGGGTAGGCCATGCGGGACATGACACCACCTCCGACGAACAAACCGCTAGACTGGACTCATTTCCCCAATCTACCCCCTTCTCAGACACCCTGTAAGTGGATCGACAAAAGTCTTTGATCAGCAGGCTTCGGTGAGCTTGTGAAGTACGAGCGTTCTGCCTGTTGGTGATGCTCAAGAACTTCTGCGAAACCGCTTAGGTCTGTGGACGACCGCTGCAGGTGTAGGTCGGGCCGGTGAGGCGCCGGTAATCAGACAGTGCCTTCGCCACGTCCCACGTTTGTGCTGTGACGGTGCTCCGGGTCCGGGATGGGTTGGGTGTTAAGACTCTGCTGCCAAGATCCCCTCCCTCCTACTTCTGTGCGGAATCTCTAAGACGAACTGTCCGCTTGCACAAATAACTTGTGTATTGTATATTTCCCGACCATCGAGACAACCCGATAGACAGTGTGGGGCACGCGCGCACCCTACTCAGACGCAAGGAAGGTCTATGGGCGAACCGAAACCCCAGCCGTTGCACTGGCACGTTTACTACGACGTCGTTCGCCTCATTTCATCAGGCCGCTATCCGGCGGGATCGCGACTGGATGAGCAGCAGATTGCCGAGGAACTCGGCGTCAGTCGAACACCATTACGTGAGGCGATATCAAAACTTGTCAAAGACGGATTGGTGGCAAACCGACCATACCGCGGAAACTTTGTTCGTCGGTTTACTGCAAAGGGGGTGGTTGATCTCATACGAGGTCCGGAAGTGGCTGGAGTCAATGGCTGTTCGACTGGCCATTCCTAAGCTCAACGAGCAGTCCATCACCGAGTTGCGGAGCATCCTAGCCGATATCAATGCCGCCCTAGAGGCTCATGACCTCGACGCCTACGGTCTCGCAGACCAGCGATTTCACGCAGCAATAGCGCGAATGTCCGATAACGACACGCTCATTGGGATCCTGACGCAATTGACCAGACAGGTGCAGCTGATTCGGGCAATGGCAAATCAGGATCCGAGCATTGTCGAGAGCACCGCGATGGAGCGCCCCGAGATTGTGGACGCCATGGTCGCTGACGACATCGACAAAGCGACGCGGCTCATGGAAGGACATATCGAGCTCGTCCGACGCAACGCGACCGAACGCATCGGGGAACCGGCGACTGGAGTAACGGCCGAATCGATCGTTAGGGCGACGTGATCTAGGCCGGGTATTGGCTACGGCGAATCTACGCGTTCATCCGAAAAGGGAGACTCATAATGGTTTCACGAAGAAAGTTCGTAGCAGGAACACTGGCGACACCGCTGTTGGCATCAGTCGCCCCTTCTGTGTCGAGTGCCGCTCAAGGCGATCAGGAAACGCTTCGAGTAGCAGGCATCGACTACGACTACACTCCGACAGTCGTTGAAGTCTTTCAGGAGAACAATCCCGATAACCCGATGGATTTTGCACCTGGAACGCTCTCCTTTGAGGACGGCCAGATCCAGGCTGCACTGCAGTCGGGCGAGGGTCCTGATGTCGTCAACGTCAACTCCGGTCCCGGTAGGGTCGGCGAGTTAGCGAAGGGCGGCCTGATCCTGCGGTTGGACAGCTTCTATGAACGTACTGGGGCATATGAACTCTATATTCCCAGTGTGATTGAGCAAATTCAAAACCAGCCGCCGGAGGGCGAGGTTAGCGAGGTTGTCGAAGGGCTCGACGTCTTCCAGTTTTATTACCACATCGACGCCTTTGAGGAAAATGGCCTCGAACCACCCGAAACATGGGAAGAGTTCCTCGAGGTCTGCCAAACCCTGCAGGATGCCGGTGTGCAGCCGATCCTTCTCGGCGCGCGAGACAACTTCCAGGGCGGGTGGCTCTTCGGGAACATTGTCCAGTCGTCCGCCGGTCGAGACCTCATGACCCAGGTGATTTACAGCGACGGTGACTTCACGCATCCAGACATCCTTCGGGGCGCAGAGATGCTGAAGCATCTCGTCGACGAGAACTACATCAACGGTCTGGAGGCGGCTGCGCTGGAAGGCGAACAGGCCCAAGCGGCCTTTGCTCAGGGCCAGGGCGGCATGACCGTGCAGCAACAAAGCTTTCCGATCAACTTGGCCAACGACGGCGTCGACACCAGCAACATCGGCTCCTTCGTGATGCCGTCACGCATGGAAGGGGAGCCTTCGGTACCGACCGCCGGCCTCGCCCACAGTTGGGTAATCAACGCCAGCACCGAGAACTTGGAGGCTGCTGAAGCGTGGCTCGAGTGGGTGATCAGCGACGAGTATCTCCGGCTCGCGTACGAGAACGGCGGTGGGCTGGTCCCCGCTCGAATCGTGCCTGACGGTATCACGCTCCCACCATCGGTGCAGGACGCGGCCGATAAGGTTGAATCTGGCGCCGGGTACAACCCGAGCGTCTACCTCCCGGGACGGGGGACACAAGCGTGGTACGCCGCCATGCAGAACCTCATCACTGGCCAAGCCAGCCCAGAGGAGGCAGTCGCCGGTGTCCAGGAAGCGCTTGAGGAGGCTCGTGCAGCAAACTAGCAGCGCTTGAGACAGCGGTACCGGGCCTGTCGGCCCGGTACCGCTCATTGCTCGATGTGCGCATTCGCCAGCGAGCACCGCGAAGTTTGCGAGGAGTTCATATAACTATGGACGCACCACTCCATCCCCCCGTGGCGTTCAGACGAACACGCAGCTTGGGGAGGCTCTGGCAAGCAAACCGCGTCCCTATCGTGCTCCTGAGTCCATCGCTGCTCTTCTACGTCGTGTTCGTGCTCATGCCGTTGGGCCGGGCGTTTCAGCTCAGCCTCACCGATTGGGATGGCATTGCCGCGAATCTCAACTATGTCAGGGCGGAAAACTACTCGCACATCTGGACGGACAGCCGCTTTCTCACATCGCTCTGGCGCAACGTGATCTGGTGGGTTATGCACGTTGTGCTTGGGGTCGGCGGAGGCCTCCTCCTGGCAATCCTGATCTCCGAGGTTGGGCGTGGCCGATTCGTGTTCCGCACGGTGGCGTTCTTCCCGCATGTGCTTTCCCTCGCTGTGGTGGGCGTCATCTGGGGCCAGCTGTACCACCCGAGCATCGGCCTCATCAACACGACGCTTGAGAGGGCCGGCTTGAGCGGGATGGCCCGCGTCTGGCTCGGCGACCCGAGCCTTGCCCTCTACTCGGTCGGCATCGCCAGTGGGTGGCAAGCCTACGGGTTCTACATGGTGATCTTCCTGGCCGGTATCCAAAGCATCGACCCGCAATTGTACGAAGCGGCCCGCGTCGACGGAGCGAGCGCTTGGCGGCGCATATGGGATATCACCATTCCATCGCTGCACAACACCATGACAGTCGTGCTGACACTCGCGTTCATCAGTGCCATGAAGGGGTTCGGCACAGTGTGGGCGATGACCCAGGGCGGTCCAGGCTATGCGTCTGAGCTAGTGGCGGTCTATGTGTGGCGAACAGCGTTCCAGACTGGGGCAATCGGCCGAGCCGCGGCTGCCGGACTCTCACTCGCGCTCATCGTGATCGCCTTCAGCTTCATCTTCAACCGCTGGCGAGACAAAGTGGGGCAGTATACATGAGACCATTGCGGCAATTGAGGCATGAAACCAACCCCCTCATCTTCGTTACCTTGACGGTCATCACGGCGATATCGCTCATCCCGTTCCTATGGGTCATTGCGAATGCCTTCAAGGACAACACGGAGATTTTCGGCTCTGCCTCGCTGCTCCCGGAGGAGTGGCACCTACGCAACTTTGGCGCAGCGTGGATGGACGGGCAGTTCGGTGTGTACTTCCTCAACACGGTCATAGTCGCCGTAGCCACGACGGTGATCAGCGTTGCGATTGCCGCGCCAGCCGGGTATGCGTTTGCTAAGACGCAACTTCGCCACGCGTCCGCGCTGTTCTACCTGTACCTTTTTGGCATCACGCTGCCGATCGAGTCGATCATCGTCCCGCTCTTCTATCAGATCAAGGACATGGGCCTAGTCAACAACCTGTGGGGGCTCATTCTGGCCTTGGTCGGCACCGGCGTGCCGTTCGGTGTCTATCTGATGCGCAGCTTCTTTCGTGACCTCCCGGATGCGCTGGCCGAGGCCGCGCGCATCGATGGAGCCACCGAGTGGGGCATCTTCTTCCGTATCATGATGCCGCTTGCGACACCAGGGCTGCTGGCGTTAGCGGTCTTCAGCTTTCTCAGTGCCTGGAACGAGTTCTTCTTATCGATCCTGCTCCTGCTCAACAATGACACCCGCACTATCCCCATTGGTTTGGTGCAGTTTCGCCAGCAGAACATGTCCGACTACGGCGCGCTGTTCGCCGCCATCACGCTCGCGATCATACCGTCGCTTCTTATCTACATCGTGCTGCAACGGCAGTTCATCAGCGGGTTGGCCGCTGGTGCGACAAAGGGGTAGGAGGCAGGCATGGAACCACGTGATCAGAATTACGTTCGATACAACTTTGAATACGACGCGAAGGTCCGCGTTGCCTTCATCGGTGCCGGTGGACATTCATTCCGCAACGTGTATCCCACATTTCAGTACGCGCCGGTCGACCTCGTGGCGATCTGCGACCTTGATGCAGATCGAGCGGCAGCCTTTGCACGCCAATTCGGTGCAAGTGCGAGCTACACCGACCATCGCGAGATGCTGACCAAGGAAAAGCCGGACGCCGTCTTCATCGTCACGACGTACGATGAGCATGGACGCCCGCAGGCGACCCAGCTCGCCCTCGACGCGCTCAGGGCCGGCTGTCATGTATGGATGGAAAAGCCGACCGCGGCGAGTGTGGCTGAGGTCCGTGAACTCATGGATACAAGTCAGCGCGTCAATCGATACGTGATGACGGGCTTGAAGAAGATTTTCTTTCCCTCGATAACGCGTGCCAAAGAGATCATCAACTCCGAGGAGTTCGGGCGGCCCACATCGATTTACATCCGTTATCCGCAGAGCATGCCTCCGTTGGAGGAGCGAGGTGACTTGCGGAACGTCCAGGGCCTACTCGACCATATCTACCATCCCGGTGCAATTATCAACTACTTGATGGGGCAGGTGGATTCAATCTCCTATCATTGGGAACCATTCAGTGGTGGGAGTGTAACGAGTCTGAAGTTCACATCCGGCGCGGTGGGTACGCTTCACATGCCTGGTGCCCGGTCGGGCACTGCCCCACTGGAGCGACTTGAGGTGGTTGGTGAACATGCGGTCATCGTGGTCGATAACGGCGTTAAGGTCACGTACTACCGACCCGCAGAGCGGCCCGCATATGGACGTTCTGCTTCGTACCTCGTAGATAACGATGTTGCGCCCCTCACATGGGAGCCGGAGTTCTCACTCGGGCAACTCTACAACAAGAATATTTTCTACCTTGGCTACGTACAGGAGGTGGTGCATTTCTGCGAGAGCGTGTTGACAGAAACTCCGCCCAGCAAAGGCACGCTTGCGCAATCGCTCGAGATTGCGAAGTTGTTCGAAGCGTACTGCACCACTGAGCCTGGAACTGAGGTCGCAATCAATCAGGCTGCGCACGTCGATGCCAAGTGATCGTCGCCAGTACAGCCGAGCTGCGGGGACTCATTACGGTAGAGAAGACGAGTCAAAGAGCTAGAGTTTTTCGACGAACCAGCAAGACGTGGTACGGAGCACCCAACCGGTTGAGCCGGCGAAACTCAGCTGGGGCCAACTTAGCTGCCCCATCGGTGAGGAACAGACGCCGGGGGCGGAGCAGATACTTGGGGTGGTGACAATCCAGTCGGGCTAGCGGAATCCTTTGCATATGCAACCGAACTGTGAGGAACTGCTCTTCGTCATGGACGGTGAGGCCGACCACAAGCTG
>JAUJLY010000011.1 GCA_030447145.1 Thermomicrobiales bacterium | reverse complement strand
GTCTCTACCACGTACTTGAGCAACTGCGTTTGGCTTGCCCAGATCTCGTGATCGAGAACTGTGCCAGCGGCGGTCACCGGGTCGATCTCGGCACGCTTCGGCATACACATACAAACTGGATCTCGGACTATACTCATCGCGCCGCCAGTTGCCGGCAGCACCTGCAGGGAGCAGGCCTTTTCCTGCCGTTGCAGCATCTCAACACGTGGGTTCTGGGTGATCGTGATGCAACCGGGTTCCGAAGCCGGATGGGTGGTGCGTTCGGGATCTCATCCTTTATGGGGCAATGGTCGGAGAGTGATCGTCACCTGTTTCGAGAAGCGGTTGACGAGTACAAGCGGCTGCGGCCCTTCCTCGCTGGCCAACGATTCCTCCTCACCGGGCCACTGCACCAGGATTGGGAGATCTGGCAGATTGTGCATCCATCTGAGGAAGAGTTCGCGGTGCTGGCGTTCCGCGAAGGGGGCCACATATCCGACGTTCGGGTCCAGCTCCAAGTGCCGCTACCAAAACCATCCTATGTTGTTCAACGCTCGGGAGCAGACGGAGCGGTCACCCTCTCGGGAGCAGAACTCGCTGCGGACGGCATCACGCTTCGTCTCCCCGAGAAACGCAGCAGCGAGGTGATATGGGTGAAAGCGGCACACTGACCCGGCGACGTGATAAATGTGACGTGGGTATTTTGAGTCATAGAGCGACTGTAGTCCCACATTACTTGGTCGGACAGCTTTGTCATACCTTCGTCTCGGACATGGCCGAACAGGGCCGCATGAGTGAGACTGATATTGGGCGAAACTACGTATAGATACGCACACTTTGGCATTGGACGGCACGATGCCGTATGATGTCCCAGGAAACCTGTTCCCGGCACCGAGGACTCGGTGGACCTAGATCTAATGAGAGTTCGGTAGGATTTTGTCGGACTTTGTCACGTCATTGCGGGATGCGGAATCGTTGAACTGATTTGTCTACGGCTACCTCAACCCACTCGTCCACAGCCGCTTCCATCCAGAATGAGCATTGAACTTGGCGGTGATTCCTCAGGGATATCGGGCGGTGGAACATGGATGGCCGGCTATTTGACGACCCGGAGAAATTGTTGGGTTCGCTCGTGCTGAGGCGAAGTAAAAAACTGGCCCGGTGGTGCCTCTTCGATAATCTGACCGTTGGCCATCATCACGATGGTGTCGGCAGCCTCCTGGGCGAATCGTAACTCGTGGCTCACTACCACCATGGTCATTCCTTCCCGAACGAGCTCCTCCATGACGTCAATGACCTCGCGCACAAGCTCCGCATCGAGGGCCGAGGTCGGCTCGTCGAAGAGCATGACTTTTGGTCGCATGGCGAGCGCGCGAGCGATGGCCGCACGTTGCTGCTGCCCGCCCGAGAGTTCATGAGGATAGTGGTTAGCCCTGTTCGACAGCTGCACGCGCTCGAGGAGCGTCATCGCTTCCTGTCTTGCCTGGGACTTTGGTGTTCCGCGCACGTGCACCGGGCCCACCATGACGTTCTCGAGCGCTGACATATGTGGAAAGAGATTGAAATGCTGAAACACCATGCAGACCTCGGAGCGGTGTATTGCCAGGGCCCGTTCACCTGGACCTCTCCGCCGACTACCCGATGCCAGCCAGGTGACCTCATCGCCATCGAGCGTGATGTGTCCGGCATCGATCGGCTCCAGCAGCGCGAGGCACCGGAGAAAGGTGCTTTTTCCCGAACCAGACGGTCCAACGATCACCTTGACCTGACCCTGGTTGACCGACAGGGAAACGCCCCGCAGCACGTCAAGTTCACCGTAGCACTTGCGCACCTCCGTGGTCTTGACGATGGGTGTATGGGGCGATCGCTGCTCCCTCATCGGTTCAGCGCTCCGGATAGTGCATGCCGCCCCTCCGATGACCACTGGTAATGCCGCTCGATCCGGGCCTGCAGCACGATGAAGATGCTGACAATCGCCAAATACCAGACGGTTGCCGCACCGTAGAGCTCGGCGAAACGGAAATTGACGGCGACCTGCTGGCTCGTCACGGTCAGGAGCTCCCTGAGGGATATAACCGATGCCAGCGCGGTCAGTTTGAGGAGCGTGATGAACTCGTTTCCGGTTGCCGGGATGATCACCCGAATCATTTGCGGTAGGATCACGATCCGGAAGATTTGACCCGAGCGCAGGCCAAGGGTCTTGCCGGCGAGCGTTTGTCCCGTGTCGACGGCATTCAATCCCGACCGGATGATCTCAGCCATATACGCCGATTCATTGATCGAGAGCGTCAGCCATGCGGCCAGGAAAGGGGTGAACCAGTTCTCGCGTAGTGAGGGGATCAACTGCGGGAGTGCGTTCCAGACAAACAGGAGTTGCAGCAGGGTGGGCACGGCCCGGAAAAGCCATACCCACCCCCACGCGAAGACGCGGAGCGGGAGAATCGGCGAGCGCCCAAGCAAGGCGATCAAGAGCCCAACGACCATGGCGGTTGCCTGCGCCAATGCTGCCACCGAGATCGCCACCATCGCACCGCGGGCATACGCCCCGGACGTCAGGGCGTCCGCGAAGATCCCCCAATCGAACGTCATGGTGGACAGTCCTGCCCAGAGTGCCCGCTACGACGCCGGGGAAGCGGATGGCGTTGCTTCGACGTCGAACTCGCGGGTGAACTCGGCACCTGCCTCCGGGAGATTCCATCTGTCTGCGATCTCAGCCAACGTGCCGTCCGCCCTCATCTCCTCAAGCGTCCGCTCAAGTGCATCGCCAAGCGCCGTGGCGTCCTTGTTGTAATAGATAGCGAATGTCTGTGCCTCCGGGTAGGTGTACGCGACCGTGAACTGGCCAGGTTGCGCACTTTCGCGGAACGCTACTTCAGTGTCCTGAGTGATGGTGGCATCGGCGCGGCCAACGACAAGCTGCTGATCGGCGTCGGTTTGCTTGGGATAGGTCTGGATCGTGATGCCCTCCTTGCCTTCGCTCTTCAGTTGGGCGTCAAGGGCCTCCATCATCTTGAGGTAGTTCGTTCCGGATTGCACGGCGATGGTCTTGCCGGACAGGTCCTCCGGGGAGGTGATCTCCTCGTTCTCTGCCGTGGTCATCAGGACGATCGAGGAATCGTAGTACGGCTGGGCACCGAAGGTTTCGAGCCGTTCTGCCGTGACATAGATACCGCTGGCGACGATGTCGCAGCGACCCGACTGGAGCCCTGGCAGGAGCCCGGTGAACTCGAGTGGCACAAATTCCGCCTCAACGCCCAATCGTGACGCCAGTTCATTCGTGAGGTCGATGTCGAATCCAATTGGCTCGGTTGAGCCCTGGTTCTCGAAGTACTCCATCGGTGGAAACGCGGGATCGATACAGTTGGTAAGCACCCCATCGTCGCCGATGTCTGCAAGAACATCCGGCGATGGCGTGCTCTCCTGGGCGAGGACGGCATGATTGGTCCAGCCGCCTGAAAACACTGCGGATGCAATGAGGAACACACGAAGCAGTGACATGAGCTGCTTCCCTGCCCGGAACGCACGTACCATCTCTCGCTCCTTCCACCTTGGGTTGACTGGAAACGATCGCCGAAAGGATCCGATCCCTACCCGGTCCTGATGTTCTGGGTGAGAACGATCATGCTTCGCGACGTATCTACTGTCAAGGGAGCCTCCGCAATTGCCCGCACCGCTAGAGGGCCAAGGGCTCTTCATAAGGAACGGCGATTCCAGGGGAGGCACCCTACATGTCTTCCCGGCGCACCCTCGCGGCGGCTCTCAACATCCGGACTTGCCATGATCCGGAGTTATCCGCTGACTGACAGGGAGCGGTGCTCGCTGCCGCCTCGAAAGGATCGGGGAGCGAGGATGAGCTTTTGCTGGCCATCGACGCTCAGTGGCATGAAGACATGAAGCGGTCCATGGGGAAGTCCGATGCCGCTCTGGAGATGCCACTGCAGCCACTGCCTGTGGTTGTGGGTGTGGTTGGGAATCATTGTCTGGTCAAGCGCCCAGAATCGCTTGTCTGGAACCACGATCCCGGGAAGCACGAATGTGAAGGCGCTCCCCGCAATCCCTTTGAGCAATATCCGTCGGTTCATCACAGCCTCCTTACCTATCTGCTAGCCTGTCACTTTTCCCGTGGAGCTACGTCCATACCATCACCCGGCCCGCGGTTCACCCTCTCGAAATGGCGGCTCGTGGATCTCAGCGTGCCCAATTGCCATCAGGGAGATTATGCTGCTCTTCACCGACCTGCGGCGCGCTTGAGAAGGGAGACGCACCATGCCGACGCCATTGATTGTCCTGTTGATCCTGATGCTGATGCCGGCAACAGACCTGGCCGCTCAGCAGTCCACTCCCCAACGTGCAGGAAACGGCGAATCCCGGGAAACGCCCTACGCTGCCGGCCAGAGCGGCGAAGTCGGCGATTACGAACTCAGGGTCGTGGATATCACAGCCGATGCCACGGATGCGGTGCTGGCGGAAAACGCGTTCAATGAGCCTCCTGAGACAGGGCGCGTCTTCTTTATTGCCCGGGTGGAAGCGACGTACAGGGGCTGGGGCTCGGGAAGACCGGGAAGTGACCTGCGGTTCAGTGTGGTGGGACACGAGAACCAGGGTGTCACGGAGGGCCAGGCGCCATGCGGGGTGATCCCCGATGAAGCGCGCGAGGGGCCGGAGGTTTTTGAGGGTGGATCAGCGGAGCTCAACGTCTGCTGGAGTGTGCCGAAGGATGAGGTCGGCTCGCTAGTCATGTACGTGGAGCCATCGTTCTCCTTCGATGAGGAACGCGTCTGGTTCTCGCTCGATGTGCCAAGCGAGGACGCCGGGACACCGGCATCCTGAGCGACACATCCTGCCACTGCGTCTTCGATCATTGGTCTGTTGACTGGCCGTCGGAACCTCACCAGCGAATGACCGTGCCGTCGGTCTGGCGCACCTCGGGGAACGCGCCATTGAGCGGATGCTCCGGCAGCGGGAACTTCTCGGCCAGCGTTTCGTCGATGTCAATCCCCAGACCCGGCTGCTCGTTTGACCAGAGATAGCCGTCACGAATCTCCGGCGTTCCCGGAAAGACCGCCTTCGCGGCATCGCCGAAGTGGAAGCACTCCTGGATACCGAAGTTCGGGCTTGAGAGATCGAGTTGCAGGTTCACCGCGTGTCCGATCGGGGAGACGTCGCCGGGACCGTGCCAGGCGGTCCTCACTCCGAAGAATTCGCAATAGGACGCAAGCTTCCGGGCAGGGGTAATGCCGCCAATGGCGGAGATGTGGCAGCGGATGAAGTCGATCAACCGATTGTGGATGAGCGGCACATATTCCGCCTGGTTGACGAAGAGCTCACCCATCGCAATTGGGGTCGCCGTCTGTTGACGCAACATCGGGAAGTATCCGTTGTCCTCCGGGGCGAAGGGATCTTCGAGAAAGAACAGGTGAAAGGGCTCCAATTCCCTTGCCAAGCCTATTGCCAGGATGGGAGGCAATCGTTCATGGATATCGTGGAGGAGTTCCAGCTCCTCACCAACCCGGGATCTCAGGTAGTCGAAGAGCCGGGGGACCACGCGGCAGTAGGATGAGAAATTCCAGATGCCCTGTCGTGCCCGCAGGTACGTTGGATAGTCATCCGTCGATTTGTCGTCTACCCCGTAAGTCGCATTCCCCGGCACTTCGACCTGACAGCGGACAAAGCGGAACCCCTGCTCCTTGAGCCTGAGGACCTCCTCCTCGACCGCCTGGAAGTTTCGTCCTGACGCATGGGAATAGACGGGTGCTGCCTTCCGGACTTTTCCACCGAGAAGCTGGTAGACCGGCATGCCCGCCAGTTTGCCCTTGATATCCCAGAGCGCCATGTCGATGCCCGAGAGGGCATTGTTGAGCACAGGCCCACTGCGCCAGTAGCCACTCAGGTTGTTAACCTGGAAGATATCTTCAATATTGTTGGGATCCCGACCGATGAGATTGGGCTTCAGGTACTGCTCGATCGCCGCTGCGACGCCAAGGGGCCGCTGGGTAAAGGACGCGCAGCCAACGCCGTAGATCTCGGGCTCGTTCGTTTCCACCTTGACGACAACCAGGCGGATGCCGTCTGGCGCGGTGAGGATGGTCTTGACGTTCGTGATCCTGAGAGCCGACCGGCTGCCGCTTGATTCCCATGCCGGCGGCACAAACGGCTCGATAGCGCCGGGTCGATCGGACATCACTCGCTCCTCAAAAACCAGCCGATGCTGGCGTTCATTCCTCTCCAGTCATGACTCCGGACTGTGCACTACCCCTTGGCGGATGTCAGCGTCGTGTGCATGGGACCGTAAAGGACAACACGCCCCAAATCTGTGAGCCGACACTCTATCACAATGGCACATGTCCAAAGGATCACCCCAGAACGTTCTCCCTAAGAGCGACCCTGTTAATTATTTCGGCAGAGGTTCGGCAAAGGGCTGACCTGGGTTTGATGGTTGCGTGTTATCCGCGTCTTGGCGGCCGGAGCCGTGCCCACTCCGGGTGCTCCCGGAGCCGTCGCTCCATGTCGCGGAAGGCTGCAAGTGAACGTTGAAGCTTCGTATAGGCATCTCCCCCGGCTGAGTAGCCCTGGATACCGACAGGTCCGTTGTAGCCCTGGTCGCTGAGCGCGCCGAGCACCGCGAAGTTGTCGAGCTCGCCTTCGTCGAGTAGCTCAATTGTCGCAGGCAAGCCGCTGCCATTGTCGAAGCGCCGGCTGCCGCAGAGGTTGGCAAGCACCAGGTAGGGAGCCGTCGCGGTCAGGTGGCTGGAGAGGTTGGTGCCGTCGACCGCGTACCAGTGATACCCGGTAAACACCATCCGTAACTTGGGATGGTCAACGGCGCGGCAGAGACGAACTGCGTCCTCTATCCGCTCCATCCAAAAATTGAGGTGGGGGTACAGGGCCAGCGTCTTGCCGCGTCGCTCGGCGATATCAAGTAGCTTGCGTAACCACCAACCTGCTGCTGCATCGCCAGTCGGGTCCGACGTCGAGAGGTTGGGGTCACTGGAGCGCATGGAGAACTCGATCAGGTCACAGCCCTCAATGGTTGAAACCAGATCGACGATCCTCCCATTCTCCTCATGGTCAGGATGGCCAGCAATGTCGAGGGTGGCATAGACGGCAGCGACATCCAGGCCGAAACGCTCCTTGACCGTGCCAAGGCGGGGGACGTCATCCCAGGCGGCATCGCTCCAGAGCGTGAGATACGTCGCGTCGTAGCCGAGCACGCGCAGTATCTCGCAGCGAGCATCGAAGTCGTAGGAGCCCAGCGAGTTATAGAAGTTGGTATCCATCGCATAGACCGTTGTGGGCATTGCAGGTTTTTCCTTTTCTCCCTCCGTCCTCACCGGCTGCACCCCGCGCGTTCGGGTGCGATAGCAGATGGCTTGAGGCAGTCCTCCATGTGCAACTTCAGCTTGCTCACCTGCTTGGCTGTGTAGCGCTCGCCGCAGGTTGCCGGGCAAGCGGTAGCATCACCGGGGCACCGTCCTGGTCGGCGGGCTCGCAGGCGGCGAGGGTCACTTCCAGTGAGCGGAGATTGTGCCTGGCCGAGTTGGAGGGTTCCCGATCCTCCTGAATCGCCGAGAGGAGTTCTCCCATCGTGCCGGCGAAGCCCTCCGGGAACCATCGCCCCTCAAGCGCATAGCTGACAGTCGCGCTTTCCCTCTGGAGCTCGACGAAATCGGTGTTCAAGACGGAGCCCCGGATGCGCCCCTCCGTCCCGGTGACAAAGAAGGGGTGGCCTTCCGGCTGCGTCAGGGGTTCGCCGCCGGTGCCGCGGATCACTGCGTTTGCTCCATCCTCGTAGGTGATCTCAATCACGAGGCCCCATGGCGTGAGCGATTCCGGCGGCTGGTTTGGCGTCCGGTAATCATGCGCCCTCACACTGGCCGGCGTGCGTTCCCCCATCCAGCAGCGGGTGATGTCGATCCAGTGCACGGCGTAGTCGTAGATCGCCCAATGCGGGATCTTCTCGAAGTGCGTGCCGATCGTCCAACGGAACGAGCTGTCCAGCACATGGGTAACCGAGACGATCTCCCCGATGGCTCCCCCTTCGATGAGCCTGGTGGCGGTCCGCCATGGCGGTGACCAGCGGCCGTTCTGGTTGACCGCCAGCTTGAGTGCACGCCGGTCCGCCTCATCGATCAGCGATTGGGCCGTGGGAACATCCAGCGCGAACGGCTTTTGCGACAGGACATGTTTGCCGGCAGCCAGCGCCTGCCGGACAAGCGGGATTCGGGCACTCGGGAAGGTCGCGATGTCGACGACCTCAATCGCCGGATCCTCCAGCAGATCCTCCAGGCTCGATGCTACCCGCCCGACGCCGAACTTCTCGACCACGCCCTCGGTTGCGGCCTGGTTGGCGTCGTACACCGCCGCGACGGGGATGCCGAACTTCTCATATGCCGGCAGGTGTGAGCTCTTGACGATATTCCCGATCCCGATGATGCCGATGCCGGGCCGGTAGCCCTCTGGCACATATGGACGAAAATCGACTGCAAGCGGGAGGGCCGGATTCGTGCTCACAACTTCTCTTCCTTAATAAAGACCAGCAACACGAGGAGGGTCATGGATCTCAACACTTTCCCGGAGGGACGATGTGCGAGGGTTGGGCCGGGGCTGCTCCCCCAAGGGTGACAGTGCTCTTCGTGTCCGCTGCCTTGGCAATCGCTTCGACCGCCCGGAAGACCTGCAAACCATAACTGGTGTTGGCTGGCGCCGGTATGCCCCTCTCGATTGCATCGACGAGCCCCCTCACAGTGATGTCGTAGAGATCCTGGGCGCTGAAGTCGTTTGCGAAGCCATCGCCTGGTCCTGTTGCGTGCTCGCCACCCCTCTGCCAGCCGGTGGAGGGAGTGTAGTGCTCAGCCCAGGCTGGCGCGAGACCGAACCGCAGCGTGCCCGTTGTGCCGAATACCTCCACGTTCCAGGTCTCGATCCAGGGGTTTGCCTCGTGGGCCGTGAAGTCGATGGTCGCAAGATGCGTATCGTAGTTCCAGATTGTGGCGATCGCATCTTCTCCGGGCGAGGGGTCGAAATTCCCCTGTATCCGCATTGCCGTCACCTCGTAGGGCATGCCAAGGAGGGAGATCATGATGTCGACGACGTGGCAGGCATCCTCCTGGAAGATACTGGTGATATTGGTAGGGTCACCAAACCAGCGGCCCATCAGGTCGGGTTCCCAGGCCCGGTGGGGCATCGCGGCGTGGCAGCGGACCAGCGTGATCTCGCCCAGCTCGCCGAAGGAGATTGCCTGCCTGGCGTCGCAGACCGGCTGCGCGTAGCGAAGGAAGTAGCCAAGCTGCGTGGGAATGCCGCGCCGCTGCGCCTCCGCGTCGATCCCCTCCAGCTCATCCGCGGTCATTCCACCTGGCTTCTCGAGCAGGATCGGCAGGTTCAGTGACAGCACCCCGAGTGCGAGCTCGCGCATCTCGCCGCAGCGTGGGTCGACGATCACGGCATCGAGGTCGAAGCGATCCAGATCCGTGAGCAAGTCGACCACCTCGCCGCCCACCTTCGCGGAGTGCTGCTCGGCGCGGGATCGAACCGGATCGAAGAGCGCAACGATCTCGCCGCCAGTGTTCCTGACGGCGTTAGCCCATCCTGTGGCGTGGGGATGGGCGACACCGGCATATCCGAAACGCATCGTAGCCTCCTGCAGTTTGAGAACTGTTCGAAACGGACAAGAGCACTCACGTCAGCCACGACACCCTGTCACTCCCTGGTGCACTGCGCCGCCAGCCAATCCCCTACCGACGGATCATTGGGCCACCGTCACCGATTCAATCGGCCCAAGCGTATTTGTAAACCAAATCGATACACTGCCGTTGCTTGATTCGTGTCGCGCATCGTAGGGCGGGGGCTAACGGATTCGTAGGAATGGGGCCGATATTGCGCGTAGACCCACACGGATACACACTTCCTGCACTGGACTGCCTTGGACCGCATGGGATTCCTCGAGTCCAGTACGCGGCACCCGTCTCCGTCGCGTCACAACGGTGAACGGATGTCCCGCATATATGCGACGTGTTTGGTAAGCCAGGCACGTCATGTTCTGACCGGTTGCCCATACATCGCCCGGAGATTTCGATGACGGCCCAGCGCTCCGCCGATTCTGCTCTTCCAGCCTCCTATTGGCATGCGACGTTCACGCCACCGGTGCCGGAAGATGCGCTCCCGGCCGAAATCGACGTCGCAGTGGTTGGCGGCGGTCTGCTCGGCTGCTGGACCGCCTACTGGCTGGCGAAGCGTGGCGTGGACGTGACCCTGATCGAGCGTGATGTCATCAGCTGGGGCGCGACAGGACGCAACGGCGGGTTCCTCACGGGCGGGGCCGCCATGGGGTATGGCGCCGCGATCGATGCCTTCGGTCGCGATGCCGCGCGGGCAGTGTGGACGCTGGCCGCCGAGGGCCGGGACCTTGCCGAACAGGTCATTGCGGACGAGGACATCGACTGCGATTTCCGCGCCCCGGGCATCCTATCGCTCTCGCTGACCGAGGACGGGCTGGAGAGCATGCGCCGAAGCCTCGACCTGATGCGTGAGGATGGCTTCGCCGGAGAACTCCTCGATCGGCAGGGAGTGCAGGCGCTGATCGGGACACCGCTTGGTCCCGAGGTCGCAGGCGGCGCATTGGCGCCGGACGGCGGTCTGCTCCATTCCGGACGATACCTCGCCGCCATTGCCGCCGCGGCGCAACACCATGGGGCAAGGCTCTGTCGGGCTGCCGTAACTGCACTGCTCCCCCACGGTGACGGAGTGATGCTATCTACGTCGGCCGGTATCATTCGCGCCCATCGTGTGATCGTGGCGATCAATGCCTGGAGCGACGACTTGGTGCCCGGTCTGGCAGGGCTCGTCGTTCCGGTCCGCGGGCAAATCTTGGCATATAAGCCGACGACACAGGTGTTCCCAACCGGCATCGGGACCGATGTCACTCCGACCGGCGAGTACTGGCAGCAAACGCCGGACGGTTCAATCGTGATCGGCGGCTGCCGGGCGGAAGCTCCGAATGGCGATGTCGGTGTGCGCGACATGGTGCCAACGCCGGACGTGACCCGCACTATCGAAGCCGTCATCCCGCGGCTCTTCCCGGAGCTGGACGGTCTCCGCGTCGCCCGATGCTGGGCCGGACTGATGGCATTCACCTCGGATTACCTGCCCGTCGCGGATGCCGCACCGGATCTGCCCGGGGTTTGGGTGACCGGGGGGTTCTGCGGCCATGGCATGCCGTTCGGTCCTCGTGTCGGCCAGTTGCTCACCGAGGCCGCGGCAACTGGAGAAACGCCCGCGGCACTGCACCCGCTGCGAATCGGGCGAGAGACGCTGACGTTGCTTTCGCCGCCGGATGTCCTGTCAGAGCCGGGTCTTGTGTTTGGTTCTGAATAAGGCGAATGGATCGACCCATAGGCTCATCGCAAATCACAAATCATTTGGGATGCAGCGGGTATTGCCGGGCCGAGTGCCGCACGAGGGCGCAGGGGATGTCCCGCTGCATATCCGGCGCGGCATGGGTGTAGCGGTTCAGGTCCGCGCCGTTGACTCGCAACTGTCCGCCCGGCCAGTTGGTGTTCTGTCCGACGTGGTGTTTCCGCAGTGCCACGATGCTCGGTTTCGGCAACGCAATGGACCTCCGGTTCCTGGGTGTCCTAGGCTGGTCAACTCCCGGCAACCGCCCTTGCTGTGGCTGGGCTTACAAGAGACGGCCAGCGAACCTCGCTTGAGATCGATATCCTCCCACTTGAAGTCGTGCAGTTCTCCGTCGCGGAACGGCGCGTCATCCGGTGTTCTGCAGTTGGTCGCCGCCCAGATCTATCCTGTAGGCACCATCTGCTTGAAACTGAACTTCCAGGTGGCGTCCCGGCGTGGGACGCGGACTGAGAACTGGCTGCACGATAAATTGGTGAGTGGAATGACCGGGTCAGGGAATCAGGGTATGCCAGATGGGACCATGACACTTTCACCGTGCGATGTTCTGTGTTCCATGCACAATGGGCCGCACTCCCGCTTTGACGTTGGTTTATTCATTCGCAAAACCCGCCCATAAAACGTCTTGTCGTGACGTGGTTGTATGTGTAGGATGACATCTCTCGAAGGTGGTCGGTTACGGACAATCGATTCATGCCGGCCGGATAATGGGGAGACAGATGACGCCACGACCAGGTCACTGGAGCCCGGGGAGGTTCGACGAGGAGGAAGATCAGGTAATCAGAATTGCCGTCAGTTGTGGGGGTGCACCGTGCCAACTGAAATGGCATTTTGGATGATTGTTTTTCGGGGAACGTTTCACCAAGCCGGATGGGGGATTTGCATGAAACTCTTGGGATCGATCGGTCGTGGCTTTTCGCTCATGACGATTCTGGCCATTCTCGCGATGGCGCTCACTCCATACTCGCCTGTCGTGGCCCAGGACACGCCAGTCTCCGGTGGGACCTTCCGCACCGCTATAAGTGAAGAGCCGGATCAGCTGGATCCTGCCAATACCAACCAGTTGCTGGCGAGCAACATTATGAACAACATCTACGACAGGCTCGTCTACATTGGCGAAGATGGCCTGCCAAAGCCGTGGGTGGCCGAATCCTGGGCGATCAGTGAGGACAACCTGACGATCACGTTCAAGATCCGGGAGGGCATCAAGTTCCACGATGGAACCGACCTGGATGCCGAAGCAGTCAAGTTCAACTTCGATCGCATTCTTGATCCAGCGACAGCGGCTCCGAACAAGGCATTCCTTGGTTCCCTCGAGTCAGTCGAAGCACCCGATGCAACGACGGCTGTCTTTAAATTTGCCTCTCCCTACGCTCCGTTCTTTACCAACCTTCTCTCTTTTGGGATCGTCTCGCCGACTGCTGTCGAAACCTATGGAGAGAGCTTTGGGCGTAATCCCGTTGGCTCCGGACCGTTCATGTTCGGTTCCTGGGATACCGGTTCCAGTATCACGCTGACCAAGAACCCGGACTACGTGAATTACCGCGAAGACGACCTCAATAGGGGACCCGCCTATATTGACGAGATTGTCTATAACGTGATCTCGGAGGCATCGACGCAGACCGCAGCATTCGAGGCAGGCGAACTCGACATGATTAGTGCGCCTCGCGAGGACGTGGCTCGACTCGCTGCAACAGAAGGTATCTCCATCGTCTCCCTTGAGGAGTCCAATAATCTCAACTTCATCGAGTATTCGGCTAACGAACCCTTCCGCAACGAGGCGTTCCGCAAGGCCGTCTCCTATGCGATCGATCGGGAATCGATTGCGGAGATCGCCTACCTGGGCAACGCGACGCCGAATCAGTGTCCAATTCCGATTGGAAATGCGGCGTATGACGCGGAGCTCTGTGCGCAGTATGGATATTCCTACGACCTCGAAAAGGCGAAGCGGGCACTAGCTGACGGTGGCTTCGTTGACTCCGACGGTGATGGTATTGTCGAACTCAACGGCCAGAACGTCGTGGTTACCCTCTGGTCGTACGCTCCATATCCAGTGCAGTCGAAGACAATCCAGCTGGTTCAGGCTGATCTGAATCAGATTGGCTTGCAGGTTGAGGTCCAAACCGTCGAATTTGGGGCAATGCAGCCCATGCTGGAGACTGGTGAGATCGGTTTCGACTACATGCGCTGGACGTATGCCGATCAGTCAATTCTTTCAGCGCTGTTCAAGTCACCGGGATGGACGGGCCAAATGGATGATCCCGAGCTTGACAAGCTACTGGAGGTCGCGGATACCACGGTCGATCCCGAAGCTCGTATTGAAGCGACGCACCAGGTGATGATCTACATTCTCGAGAATGCCTTGATTTCCCCGGTGGTGAGCGACTGGGTCCAGTCTGCGGTCCGTGACAACGTCCATGACTATCACTGGGACGCCCTGAATACCGAGCGCCTGATTGACGTTTGGATCAGTAACTAGGCGCCACGTTTGCACTGACACCACGCCGCATCGACACGCGGCGTGGTATCAGGCAACACCGAGAGGGCTGCCAATGCTCCGTTTCCTCTTGCGCAGAGTGGTGATGATGATCCCGGTCTGGTTCGCGATCTTGACACTCGTGTTCCTCATGCGTGCACTTGTGCCCGGTGATCCAGTCGAAATCATGTTCTTCGGCCGTGCCAGCAGTCCCGAGGTGGTTGAGAACATGCGACACCAACTTGGGCTCGATCAACCATTGTATCGGCAGTATTTCACCTATGTGGGCAATGTATTGCAGGGGGATCTTGGCACCAGCATCACCACGAAGCGGCCGGTCGTTGATGAGATTCTCGACCGGTATCCGGCAACACTCCAACTTGCGCTTGCAAGTCTCACCGTGTCGGTCGTCGTTGGTCTTGTCGCAGGTATTCTCGCTGCCCTGTACAAGGATTCCGCTATTGATACGCTGGCGATGGCGTTCTCGATCGCGGGGTTATCGATGCCCGCATTCTGGTTCGGGCTGCTGATGATCTATTTCTTCTCAGTAAAGCTGGGCTGGTTCTCCGTCATTCCAGACGGTTCTCTCAAGTCCCTCGTCTTGCCCGCGCTGACACTTGGATTGATCGCATCGTCGATTGTTGCCAGGCTCGTGCGCTCCGCCATGCTGGAAGTCCTTGGCCAGGATTACATTCGAACAGCGCGGTCGAAGGGTCTCAGCGAACCCCGGATCATGACCGGTCATGCGATCCGTAACGCTTTGCTGCCGATCGTGACCATTGTGGGTCTGCAGTTCGGTGGGCTGCTCAGCGGGGCGTTCATCATCGAGGCAGTTTTCGCCTGGCATGGAATCGGAGAACTTGGAGTACAGGCCTTCGCCAAGCGGGACTTTCCGCTGACGCAGGGCATCGTCCTCGTTATTGCCTCCTCCTACGTGTTGGTCAATCTGGTCGTGGATGTCCTGTATGCTATGCTCGACCCGAGGGTGAGTCTCTCATGATCATGGCCCCACCGGATTCCACCCGTGTGCTCTCGGGCCGACTCCAGAGAGTTGTCGGTTCATCACCGCTGACCTTCACGCGCAGGTTCTTTCGTTATCGTCAGGCGCAGATCGCAGGCATCATTGTTCTGGTACTGATTCTCGCAGCCATCTTCGCTCCGTTCATTGCGCCGTATACTCCCGATGAAGTCAGGGCGGGAAAGCCGCTGACTCCACCCAACCGCGCGTATCTGTTTGGAACCGATGATCTCGGACGAGATATGTTCAGCCGCATAATCTATGGTTCCCGCATAACGCTTCGTATCGGGCTGGTCATTGTGGCTGTGGAAGTGCTCATCGGCGTCACGGTGGGACTCGTCGCGGGATACTTCGGCGGATGGACAGATGCCATCCTGATGCGGTTCACGGACGTCATGCTTGCATTCCCGGGAATCATGCTCGCCCTCGCCATTGTGGCAACGCTCGGTCCAGGACTGACGAATGCAATCTTTGCCGTCGCGCTGGCTTCATGGCCCGTTTTCGCCCGTGTGGTTCGTAGCTCAGTACTCACCGTGCGCGAGTCGGAATACATTATTGCCGGAAAGCTTCTGGGCGCGTCACATTTTCAAATCATATGGCGGGGCATCCTGCCGAACGTGCTTGCGCCAATCATCGTTCTCGCGTCGCTGGAGTTTCCCGCCGCCGTGCTCGTCGCTGCCGCCCTTTCGTTTCTCGGTCTTGGCGCACAACCACCGACACCGGAATGGGGTGCCTTGCTTACCGATGCTCGTAACTACATTCGATCAGCACCGTATCTCATCAATATTCCTGGCCTGGCAATTTTCCTGACTGTGCTCGCATTCAATCTCCTGGGAAACACCCTTCGTGATGTGCTCGATCCCAGATTGCGACATCGGTAACCCCGTATGCGACGACGAAATAGATCATCGCCCGTCTTTTGGTGTTCGATTACACACGGCCGTGCATTACGTGTCGTCGCTGCACGGCCGTGTGTAGCACCGATCAGCAATCACGACGCTGACGGGAAATGAGAAGACGAGGGCGGGGAATTTCATGGGCCCACCTGCAGCGTAGATCCTCACCCGGTCACAGGTCGTGGGCTGAATCTTCCCTGAGATCGTTGACTCGCCGAGCCTTCTCCAAGCCCCGTTCGATATGTCGATCGGTTGTGCCTAAGCATCATGCTTGGCTCGTGGATTAGACGAGATGACGACGGCCCAGGCAGTCTGCAACAGCTGTGGCATGGACGCAACGGTGGGGAGCATCCCCGCGTAGGATCCTTGCCTGGGGATCGTCCTGCGGCGCTGCCCGGGATGCGACGCAGCAATGATCCGGGGCTTTCGACAAGGGTGGGTAGTGGCTTGACATGCGTGGAGTGGGCATCCTGCGTATTCGGGCTGAGGCATCCGTTCTAGAATTATTCTTCATGCTTCAGGTGGGGTTCCGCTAACCTCGGCAAATACTGAACGCAATACATCATGCGGCACCGGAGTGCATTCCGTTGCAGTCCGGCAGCTTGTTACTGATGGCCCGGAAGTAGTAGCAGGGTGACATCTTCAGTCCGCGATGAAGCATCTGGATATGCTGCGTCAATGTGGCTGATTATCCTGCTCGTCGGGCCCTCGGGCTCTTGCGCCGGGCATCGACGCCCATCAACGCCCATCAACAACACATTGATCGACTGTCCAGGATCAGCTGGCGGCATTTGGATGGTCGTTGGCGTGGCAGTTCCAGCATCGGGAACCGGGGTGACTTCTCGCTGCATCCCGAACGCCATCAGCGTATAGCCATCGCTGGTGGAGTTTACTGCGTTGATGCCTTGTTGACCAGCAGAGGGATCTGGTGCAGCCGTCGTGGTCGCTGTAGGCTCCCCTTGCTGCGCCCGCCGCACCGCGTCCTGAGCAGGGCCGGTATCCACAATCAGCCCCTCGTCGCCGCCCAGTTGGGAACCGGTAATCACCGCCGGCGGCGTGCTGAGCGAATTGATCGTATCGAACCGTGCATTGATATAGACAAGGGCCCCGCCGATGGCCGCGCCCAGCAGGACGAGCAACATCAGTGGTATCAGCACCAGCTTGCGTCGGTACCAGGTCCGGCGCATCGGGCGCTTCGTCCGACCGCGTAGATTGGGGAGACGCCCGCTCCGCGAATAGGCACATCGTAGTTATCAGCTCTGGCACTGAGCAACGACGCGCCACAATTGGCGCACGCCTGATCACCATTCTGGGCGGTCGCGTGTCAGCGTGGACAAGCTTGTTGCATCGAGGTTGTTGACTCCCTATCCGGATCTGAAGCCAATTCGACGTTCAGTATTCGGCTTTCTTTTCTGGACACCAGTATATCAGCAACGATCAGCGAGCTGGAACGCTGCAGTGCTCAAACCCGCTCACAGGTTGGTCCTACTCATCGGTCGTCTGCCGGAACTTTAGCGAAAACGGTGTATCGAACTCCCACGGGCCCACCAAGGACGCTTCCTCGGGAGTGATCAAAGGACGAGCCCTGCGACCTGTGCCAGGGGCAGTTCGAGGCATGGCCGGTGATAAACGTGCACGGGGGAGTGGTGCAAGATGATTTATCACGGGTTGAGGAGAATATCATGGTATATGGCTGTGGCTAGAGGAATCTTCTCAAGTAGTCGTTAGGGGACATCGAGGAGGTAGCCAGAGGTGACCTCCTTGGCATCGAGTGCTGTGGCCGGCAGCATCAGGACCGCATTACCATCGGCCCGGAGCGCGTCGCATTGCGAGGACGAACGGTGGGGGTGGTGGCTTTCCATAGCCCACTGACAGCCCGAGCGCGATGACCAGGTCATCATGCTGGCCGCTGCGGGCATTCCAGGCGGTGTGTCCGTTGTCGGTTGTCTGCCCGGTGTAGTCGTGAAGCTCAGTGGCTAGGATGTGGGCCTCGGCAGACTCCGGCAACCGCAACCGCTTGGTCTGGAGCAAGACCTGTAATCGGCCTACCATGTAGCCCTTACCCATTGACACCCGATGTGGCTCATGCTCGTTTACGAGATCCCCTCCCACAAGCGTGACCGCGATTGGCTTCAGCCCGTTTTCACGAACGAGGTCGATGAGGGCTCCACCGACTCCCGTACTGTCAATGAGCAACTCACGCCTGAGCGCCAGCTCCCCAGCTTCGCGTCGGCGCTCATTCTTCGCCTGAAGCTTCGCCATGACTTCAACGATCCGATCGACGACCGCGGGGTAGGACGTGTCCAGCGGCAGCCGTTCAACCGAGTGGGTCGTGAAGTGATGCTTCCCGTCCCGGATTTCGTCCGATGTTACCACCAGCGCGGTGTAATCTCGCTTTTTGCCGATGTCGACCCCCAATCGCACAACCCCGTCAGTGCGATAACGCGCCAGCAAGTCATTCAGGCTCCCGTCGGGCGGGTCTCCGTACCGATATGGTCTTCCCATGATGGTTTCCTCACTCACAGATCCCACAGCTCAGCAGGATCATCAAATAACGCCGCGATATCGGCGCTCCGAAAAACGCTGCTCTCCGTATCGACAAACTCGCAGAGGAATTCCTGGCGAAACCACCAGTCACCCATGCTCTCGCGTTGCTGGTCGAGAAATGCAGGCGAGATGCGTGGGCACTCCGTTGCTGGAACTAGTACACGCTGCCACGGCTGTGATCCGTGCCAAGCGTCGCTCCACCACCCCCGGCGTCCCCACGGTGTACTGAGAGCGATCAGGCGTCCATTCGTGGTGGCCAGCATCGGTGTCACCGCGTGATACAGCTCATCATCGACCCGAGCCGCTTCGTCGATGATCAGGAGGTCCACGCCGCTGTAACCACGGATGGTCGCTTCCGATCCCGGCAGGCTCACGATTCGGG
>JAUJLY010000205.1 GCA_030447145.1 Thermomicrobiales bacterium | reverse complement strand
CGTCCAGCCTACCAGCGGCCGTGTCCGCGATCAACAGAGGCCACCGGGGACGCCATAGGCGTTGCCTGTGGAGAGGCGACCGGTGATGCCACCGGAGTCGCACCGGGCGTTCCATCCGGTTCCACGACAGGCGTCGCACCGGGTGATCCAACTGGGGACGCAACTGGTGTAGCTGCTGGAGACGGTGCCGGTGTCTCCACAAATGGTTCACCTCGCCATAGCAGACGCGTATTCCACGTCTGGAAGTACTTGTGCGGCTGAAAGCCCTGGATGTCGGGACGGACCAGCACCAGGTCGTGCGGGAAGCCGAACCAGAGTCCGAAGAGATCCTCGTTCGCGGCAATTTGAAGCGTGCTGAGAGCCGCCTTCATCTGCGGCTGGAGCCATGCACCGAAGTACTGCTGGATCGCGGTATCAACGACCTCGTCGCTGTAACCACCGGGGTTCCAACCCATGCGGTTCACGCGGATATCCCAAGCGGTGCCGTAGAGATCATATTCGGCGAATGCCGGGTACTGGATCAGGGAGAACGCCACCATGTCGTACATGCGGTTCTGCACCCAGCGATCGTCAAGCACATCGGGGTCGAGCCGCTCCACGGTCAGGCGGGCGCCGATCTTGGAGAAATCCTCCTTCAGGCCCTCCAGGATCGCAAGGAGCTCCGGCCGCTCACTGTTGGAGACAATGCAGTAGAGATCGAGTCTGTTGCCGACCGCATCTTCCCGCATGCCATCGCCATCGACATCGCGCCATCCTCCCTCATCCAGGATCCGGTTGGCCGCCTCGATGTCCTGCTTCGGGTTCTCGATCGAAGATTCGTGGGCCCAAGGCTGGGTGACCGTCCCGGCTTTCATCTCATCGATGAAGCCGAAGAAGATCTCACCCGCGTAACCAGTCCGGTCCACGGTGAGGGTCAGTGCCTGGCGCAATGCAGGATCGCCCATCATATCCGCTGTCACATTGGCCGGGTTGGCGAAGTTGAACGCGGCGAAGAAGGCGACGGGGGCCTCGGCCACAAAGAGGGTCCCCTCCTCGTCCCAAAGTCCGTCCATCTCCGTCGCCCGCACGGGATAGACGATATCGACATCGCCGTCCTTCCAGCCCTCGAGCCGTGCCTGCTGATCGTCCTCGGCGATCAGCTCCAGCCGATCGAAATGGGGAGGCCTGTTCCAGTAGGCATCGAAGCGGCCAAACAAGAGGGATTCGTCGCGCATGCCAGCGAACTGCCACGGGCCTGTTCCGAGCGGCGCGGTGGTCGCCCAATCGTAATTGGAGAGCGAACGCTCCCCGACCGGCATGCTCTCCCAATACGGAAGGTACTGGGCGCTTGAGAAAACGAGTTGGCTGGCGCCGTTGAAAAGAAAGGCACCATCAGGTTTGGCAAAGATCACCCGCACAGTATGAGGACCATCGACGGCGACGTCGGTAATCAGGGCAAAGAAATTCGCCATTGCGCTGTCGTAATCATCACGGTACGCAATGAACGAGAACCGGACATCCTCGGCCGTCAGGGGTGATCCATCATGGAAGAGCACATCATCGCGGAGCTGGAACGTCAGCATCAGGCCATCGCTGCTCCACTCCCACGATGTCGCAAGCCAGGGCCGCGGCTCCATCGTCACGGAGTCGATCCAGACCAGGGGGTCAAGCAGGCTGATGAGTGCCTGGAAGTCCTGCCGCTGTGCGGTGGGACTGAAGCGGTGGAGGTCCTCACGCCGGATGTACATTCGGAGATCGGTGCCAGGTTGTGGCATGCCGCGATACTCGGGCCGCTGATCGCGCGCAATCGTGAGAGAGGTCTCCGGCACGGCGGATGGGAGGGGTGTGCCCTCGGACGACGAGATTGGAGAGGAATCCGGAATTGCGCCCTGCCCCGAGGCACGAATCCCGGTGGCGGCCAGCCCAACCCCGGCAGCCCCCAGCCCCATCCCACGCACCACGCGCCGTCGCGTCACTGTCACATTTGCCAGGGACCGCTGTCCAGGGGAAGGCTGATCGCTCATATGCTCCTTGCTTGTTTCCTGAATCCGGCCATGGGCCAGCCAAACGTCAGGCATCATTGTACATCTGTACGTACATACGTTTCGATGAATGCTCGCTTGCGGAACACTAGATCAGTGTCGTGAAACCCTGCCAGAAGAACCAGAGCGCGAACCCGATGATAATGACACCGCTGATGCCGGTCACCCATAGCATGCCGGCCCCCGTCACGAACCGGCGCGAGACCTGGGCGAGCATGGAGACAAGCGTTACCCAGCAAAAGATGCCGAACATCACCCCCACGACCAGGATTGGTGACCCCACCTGGCCCACCCGCTGAACCGCATCGGCCACAAGCGCCGCACCAACGGAGAGCCAGTAGACGATCCCCATCGGATTGAAGACGGCCATCAGGAACCCGGTGATGTAGCTGCGGCCACGCCTCGGAACACGACCACCGGTGTCGCCGGTATCCCCGCGCAACGCGGTTCGCACGCTCATCGAACCGACCCAGGCCAGCATGAGCCCCCCCGCGAAAAAGAGCGGAACCCTCAATGCCGGACGATCGGCCAGCGGTGTCAAACCCCCAACGATCAATGCGGCATAGATGGTGTCCGCGCTCAGCGCGCCCAAGCCGAGCACCCACCCATGAACAAAACCGTCACGGATACCCCGACGGATGATCTCCACGTTTATCGGACCGATCGGCGCGGCGAGGGTCACACCGACCGTCATGCCGTAGACGATAAGTCCAAGTGTTTCCATCGGGGTCACTGGGGCATTGTTCCTGGATAAAGATGAACCGACACGAGGCGCTGACCTCCTGCCCGGGAGTCTATCAGAGCGCGATTCAGTGGGGCGTGGCAAACTATCCGGAACGACAGCACAGCGTCACCCGATCGATAGACGGCCTGACAGCCCGGATCATGGGACGTCGCCAGTCCTGCCAAGGCTTCCCGCCGGAGCAAGGAGCAAGCATGGATAACCATTCGACCTCGCGTCCCGATGATGAAGCAATCCGCGATAAAACCGTGGGTCCGCGGTCCCCCTCCAATGACACACCGACTGATCTCGTGACACTCCCGGACGAAGAGGTGCACCCTCCTCCCCCGGACGTTGACGAGCGGAGTGCCTCCACCGAGGAGCCGGAGGTCATCTCCCTGCCGAACAATGCCGACGGCCAGCAGAATTCGGGCGACCATGATTTCGAGGACGAGATCGACGAGCATATGCCCTTGCCCGTCGAGGAGGACTATCACGACGGCGACCGCGTGGGCACCGATTCCCATGACGTCCGGGACGAAGTCGACGAGGTAGCTCCCCTTCCGACAGGAGACGCCTGGGATCACACCGACGATTTCTCAACGGATGAGGAACTGGACGTCGACACAGCACCTTCTGGACCTGATCCAGGTGAGACACGAGAAGCGGCTTCACCCGAGAACTACATGACCATCGATCCGGGATCGCCGGACGCCCATTCAGGTTCATCCGACCGGGTTCGGTTCGTAAGTCCGTCGAGTGCCTCCTCAACGGGCGGCACGCCGGTCTACATGGGAGGGCCGAGCGATAACGATCCCGTCAACGACGAATCCACCGTCTACTCATCGTCATATGCTTCGGGCACGACGGATATCAACGACGACGGTGCCCACACAACCGATGAGGAATTGCGTGCATCGACCAACACGACGGGTAGTCCCACGCCTCCCCTGCCACCCCCTGGGCTTGCTGGCATTACCACCTGCCCCGTCTGCGGGCAATCGACGAATGCCTTGCGCTTTTGCGGCTATTGCGGCACGCAGCTGACCGAGAACCGGTACGAGTTCACCGCCACAACCTTCATGGGCCGTGCCGAGGAGCTCGTCGGGATGCTGCTCGAGCCACTTGCGCGCTGGACCCGCCCAGCCACAGTCCGGCTCATCATGATGGCCGGTGCTGCGCTCGTCCTGCTTGCCCTACTGGCGAATAGCGGCGGTCTTGCCCTCATCTTCGGCGCGATGGTCCTGCCGCTCATCCTGGTTTTCTGGTGCCTTCACAAGGATCTCTTTGAAAATGAGCCACTGGTCATCATTGCCGGCTTCGGTGTGGCGGGAACGCTTATTGGGGGAGTACTCGGCTGGCTTGCATCGCTTGTCGTCACCAACTCCTGGATCGAGAGGGGAATCCTGAACTACGGTGCCGCCGGTTATGGAGGCCTTTTGGCTGAACGCGCAGGGAACCCCCCGTTTGTCGTGTGGACCCTGGCGGGCATCCTCCTCCCCTTGCTTGCGCTCGCCGCGATTGTTGGTGGCCCCCTGGCCATGCGGCAAACGATTTCCCTGCGGAACGAGGTGATGGACGGTCTCACGCTCGGTGCCGTCATGGGAGCAGGCTATTCTATTGGCACGGCCGTCGTCTTCGCATCCCCGATGGTGACCCAGGGGGGACCGGAATCGGATGCTTCCAGCTGGACGCTGACAACGATCGGGCTCACGATACTTCGTCCGCTCATTTGGACGCTCAGTGGCGGAATGCTGGGTGCAGCCGCCTGGCGGTACCTGTTAACGGGCACGATCGGCTCGTCGCTGGTTCCTGCCCTCGTCGGGTCCGCAGTTCCATTGCTGTTTACCCTCGTATCGGTCCAGATCTCTTCGGCAGGTCTCTGGCCGGAGTTCCTGTGGGGTCTCCTGATGGCGGCCATAGCGGGTTCCTTCTTCAGCAAGACCGTAAACCAGGCGATCCGACATGACCGCCGGATACTCGGCAACGATGGCTCCAGGACGGTCTGTACCAGCTGCCATCAGGTCACACCGGCGGGACGCTTCTGCTCCCATTGCGGATCCGACCTCACCGCCAATACGTCTTCGGTTCCGCGGGTGAACGACGAGGATTTGCAAGAGGCGAAATAACCCGGCCGTCCTTCTGGAGGCAAAAAAACGCCGACCCCCTTGCGGGGGTCGGCATTCCAATCTATTCCGAAGCACCTCATCAGAGTCACTGCCTTGGGAAAGCCAGCGTCCCAGGCTGGTTGAGCACCTTTTGGGTGGACAACCAGAACCTCGCCGTAATCCTCGCGTGTGCGAGGTCTCATCCAGTTGATCGCGGAGGTGGTGCAGTCTGCGATCAACCGTTTGAGCAATCAGAAGCCGAAGATAGCGTCTGACCGAGTTCCTGAGAGATCTGGAAAGGGCATCGCGGAAAACCGCGCTTCCAGCCACCCACAGCGCCGGTCGATCCCGGATGGATCGGTATATTCCGATATCCCGGACCGTCCGGCAGTTGGTCCGATGCCTCAGCCTCTTCACGTTAACCGCGTTACCCTAACTTGTCAAGGAGCAAATGCAGCAAATCAACAGATGTACGAACAGGGAACGCTAAGCGGGGCTCTTCCCGCGCAAAGGTCACCAATTCGCGGGCCTCTCCTGTGCAATCCCGCAACAGCTATGCCGTGATCGCGATCACCTCATCACCTGGATGAAGCGGTGTGATCTCGGCGACATCGTCTTCCGTGTCAAGAAGGACCTGATGCAATGCCATCATCCGGCTGTGGATGCGGCGGAGTGCCGTCGGCGTAATCGTCTGGTATCCATCGCTCAGGGCGTTGTCCGGGTCCGGATGGACCTCAATCGCGAGACCGTCCGCGCCCGCGGCGATACCGGCCAGGGACATTCGCTCGACGAGCTCCCGGCGACCTGTTCCATGGCTTGGATCCACGATGACCGGCAGATGCGAAACGCTCTTGATCCCCGGCACGATATTGAGATCGAGGTTGAAGCGGAATGCCGGATCCGAGGTGCGGATACCGCGCTCACAGAGCACGACATCCGGGTTGCCATGCGCCATCACGTACTCTGCACTCATGAGGAACTCTTCGAGTGTCGATGAGAAGCCGCGCTTGAGCAGGACAGGCTTGCCAGCCAACCCCACCCGCTTCAGCAGCGGGAAGTTGGCCATGTTACGGGAGCCGATCTGCAGCATGTCGGCGTACCTGGACACAAGCTCCACCTGATCCGGCTCCATGACCTCTGTGACCACCGGCAGCCCGGTT
>JAUJLY010000010.1 GCA_030447145.1 Thermomicrobiales bacterium | reverse complement strand
CCCAGTTTCGACCATGAATCTTGTCCGCATCATCTCCGACGAAGAACACGAATACACCGGCCTTACCTTGCGTATTGGCTGGCGCACGCATCAGATTGCCGCACTCGAAGCCGAGCTGGCGCCAATCCAGCGTGCGTTCGAGCACTTCGAGTGGGAATACACTCAGCGAATTGGCCATATCACCGCGGATCTTCAAGCGCTGCGCGCCACCGTGCAGCAAGTGGAGGATCGGACCACCCGCGTCCACGCCCGTCTTGTTGCTGATCCGACCGGGGTGCTCGGCGAGCTGTTCGACCGCGACGAACTCCGGGAGATTGGCGAGATGTTTGGCATCGATGTTCCCGACGAATGGTTCGCCGCTGCCCGGGCCTCGGACCGGAGGAGTGGCCGTGGCTGGGACTGGGCTAGCCATTCCTCGTCAGAAGAGGAAGAGCTGATCCGGGAGCTGCAAAGGAGCAACCGGCGTCGCTTGCCGGAGGAGCAGGCTCTCGAGATGCGAACCCGCTATCGCGATCTTGCCCGGCGATTCCACCCGGATCTTGCCGACAACGACGATGAACGCGGCTTGCGTCAGGAAATCATGCTACGGATCAACCACGCCTGGCAGTGTCAGGATCTCGACGCGTTGAGGTCTCTCGATCAGGAGCTCGACCAAATGCTGCCCGGCTGGTCGGCGAGCCACCTCGCGCACCGGCTCGCCTGGGCCCGCCGGGAATGCGAGCGGCTGGATGTGCAAGCGGACGCACTTGTCGATCGCATCCATCAACTCCGCACGAGCGAGACATTCCCGCTCTGGTTCAACTCCACGCTTGGCAGTACGGTCATCGCCCAACGTGCCACCGCCCTTCGGCGCGAGCTCGAGCGCGAGGAGGCGCGACTGGAGGATGCAAAACTCGCCTTCAAGCAGGCCCTCGCCTATTATGCTGCGGCAGTCGCCTGAACGCGCTTTCGGGCTCACCTGCGCAAACGGCTTGACGCCGCTGCTTCTTCGCCGCTACCATTGCGGCCAACAATCGAAGACTGCCTTATCCAGAGAGGTGGAGGGAATCGGCCCTGTGAAGCCCGGCAGCCTGCGAAGCGTCCTCAAGAGGATCGATGCGTAAGGTGCCAACTCCGGCAGAGAGATCTGCGAGATAAGGGATCAGCGATCTGCGCATGCACTCGCCCCCTGCTCTGGCACGGGGGTTTTTCGATCCCTGCCACCAGCGCTCCGTCCTTCGGCTTACGCCCGCGGGATTCTCTCTCCGAACCTCATCGCCTCTGGACCATGAGAGACCGAGGAGAGAAGACGGCACGTCCATGACGAACCGGCCAGAATCATCTATCCATACCACCACGCATGACCCGATGCAGAGACATCTGCACATCGTGCCGTCATATGCTCCCTCGGGCGATGGCGTCATGCGCCTCGACTGGTTCGGGCCGATGGATCTCGAGCTCGGCGGGTACCTGCCAGATGTCACTGTCGCCTACCGCACCTGGGGCACGCTCAATGAGGCAGGCGATAACGCGGTCATCGTTCTCCACGCCCTGACCGGGGATAGCCGCGCCGCCGACGATGGTGGCTGGTGGGAGCCAGTGATTGGTCCTGGCTCACCTATCGACACGGACCACTCATTCGTCCTGTGCGCCAATGTCCTGGGTGGCTGCCAGGGCAGCACCGGACCCGCTTCCCACGATCCCACGGGCCGACCCTGGGGAACACGCTTTCCCCTGATCACGATCGGAGACATCGTCAACGTGCAACGCAGGCTCGTCGATCAGCTTGGTATCAAAAGACTCACTGCTATCGGTGGCTCGATCGGGGGCTTGCAAGCACTGGAGTGGGCTACCCGGCACGCAGAGCTCGTTCGTGGTGCCGGTGTGATTGCCGCCAGCGGCGCCCTCAGTGCGCTCGGCATCGCGGTCCATGGTGAGATAGGACGTCGCGCCATCATGGCCGACCCCAATTGGCGCGACGGAGATTACGTCGAGCAGGGCGTCTTTCCCGAGCAGGGTCTTGCCATTGCCCGCATGGCCGCGATGACGACCTACCACAGCCGTGAAAGCCTTGGCAGCCGATTCGGACGCAACCCTGCCAGCCGCCCGACGCTCTATCCCTCCTTTGGTCCAACCTTCGATGTTGAGGGCTATCTGCACTACCACGGCCGGGCGCTTGCCCAGCGCTTCGACGCGAACAGCTATCTCTACCTCACCCGGGCGATGGACCTCTACGATGTCGGCCGCGACCGTGGTGACGACTACTGGTTCGATCAGGTCACAGCGCCCCTGCTGCTGGTCGGCATCAGCTCTGACTGGCTGTTTCCCTCGGAAGACATCTGTCTTCTTGCTGACCGGATTCGCGACCGGGGCAAGGACGTCACCTTCTGTGAGATCGAGTCCCCCAACGGGCACGACGCCTTCCTGAAGGACTGGAACGAGCTCAACCCGATCATCGACCACTTCATGGACTATGTCGGAGTGCCGGGCACATCGACGCCTCTCACTGGGGGAGCAAGCGGATGAGACTACGGGATCTCCTCGCGATGTCGCGCCACCGTGCGCGTGACGGGTTGATGCAGGTCACCTACTGTCGCGGGCAATCGCGGACGCATGAGCAAACGCGCCTGATGTTGTGTTCAGGAAAAAGTCGTTTTCGAAAGGGAGAATGTATCTACCATGATTGATGAAAAGCAGCTTGGCTTCGAGACCGAATCACTGCACGCGGGCCAGGAGCCTGACCCAACCACTGGCTCACGGGCCGTGCCGATCTATCAGACGGCCTCGTATGTGTTCAACAGCACGGAACACGCTGCCAATCTCTTTGGGCTAAGGGAGTTCGGCAACATCTACACCCGGATCATGAATCCGACCAATGATGTTCTCGAGAAGCGCATCGCCGCGCTGGAGGGAGGCGTTGCAGCGGTGACCGTCTCCTCAGGCCAGGCCGCCACGACACTCGCCCTCCTGACCCTTGCCAAGGCGGGAGATGAGATTGTCTCGACCAACAGCCTCTACGGCGGAACCTACAATCTCTTCCACTACACGCTGCCGCGCATGGGCATCACCGTGAAGTTCGTGGAAGGCAAGCCGGACGCCATCAGGGGTGCGATCACGAACAAGACCAAGGCGGTCTACTCGGAGTCGATCGGTAACCCGGACCTGCTGACCCTCGACATTCAGGCCGTCGCGGATGTAGCCCATGAGCACGGTGTACCACTGGTCCTCGACAACACCATGCCGACGCCGTATCTGATCCGACCGTTCGACCATGGCGCCGACATCGTGGTCCACTCGCTCACCAAGTTCATTGGCGGGCACGGAACCTCGATCGGCGGTATCGTCGTCGACTCCGGCAACTTCGACTGGACCGCATCCCCACGCTTCAAGGAAGACTTCGTCGATCCGGACCCGAGCTACCATGGTTTGAGCTTCTCCGGTGCGTTCGGTAATCTGGCCTTCGCGCTGAAGGTTCGCACCCAAGGCCTGCGTGACATTGGAGCAGCCCTTAGCCCGTTCAACGCGTGGCAGTTCCTGCAGGGCACCGAGACCCTGGCCCTCCGCATGGAGCGACACAGCCAGAACGCGATGCAGGTGGCCCAGTTCCTGAATGAGCACCCGAAGGTAGATTGGGTAAACTACCCGGGCCTGCCAAGCCACACGAACTACGAGATCGCCTCGAAGTACTGGAAGGACGGCTTGTTCGGAGCCATTCTCGGCTTCGGCGTCAAGGGCGGTGCCGAGGAAGGAAGCAAAGTGGTCGAGAGTGTCAAGATCTTCTCGCACCTTGCCAATATCGGCGACGCCAAGTCGCTGATCATTCACCCGGCAACCACCACCCACTCACAACTGACGGACGAGGAGCAGGCTACGACTGGTGTCTCACCAGACTACCTGCGCCTCTCGATCGGGCTCGAGTCGGTCGGCGATCTCATTGCCGATCTTGAGCAGGCGCTTGGCAAGATCTAGCGATCACTCCCGCGCCGGTTGAACCAAGGGGAGCCTTAGGCCACAACGCCTGGGGCTTCCCTTGGGGGAGTCGGATTTCCCGCTTGTCCCGGAACCTTTTGAGCGCTGCAGGCGTTGATTAAGCAGATGACGGCATACGTAACCGCATCACCCGTTGATGCCAATGGGAAGCAAGAGACCCTTCCGACGCAGGCTGTCTTCCTTCCCCGCAAGGCAAATGCCCTGGATCCCGTCCGCTGACAGGAACCAGGGCATTTTGCTGATCTCCATATGGAAGCCTCAACGCGTCAACATCCGCCGCACGACCACCCGTGGCCAACGGTCGAGTCTGGCATCGTGCTCTTGCTGCACGATCTCCCGGAGAGCCGGCGATATCTGGGAATCAGGCATCTCCACAAAGCCAATGCGTCGGTAGTAGGGAGCATTCCAAGGAACATCACGAAAGGTGGTCAGGGTCAGCGAGCCAAAACCGCATGCCATCGCCCACTCGCCACAAGCATCAATCAGCCGGGAACCGATCCGCTGGCGGGCATATCGGGGATGCACTGTCAATTGCTCAATATGGTGGCTCTCGTCCAGGTTCTTCGCCAGCAGGTAGGCAACCGGCCCCGAGCCCTCCCCCTCGTCGACTGCGACCCACAGCAGCCCGGCGTCGACTCCATGCAACAGCATGTCCTCGGGGAGGGGATCGTCGTCGGCAATCTCCGGCATGCCGACCTACAGGAAGAGCAGACCGGCCGCTTGCTCGATGGGAGCCAGCCGCGGCACATCGTCCGTCCTCCCGGCCCTAATCAGGATGGTCATTAGAGCGGAGGCGCGACGAGATAGACCCCGCCGCCGCCGAGGTCGGTGACGTAGAGATTCCCTGCGTCATCCTCGCCGAAAGATGAGATTGACAGCCCTGTCTCGACCGGCGCAGACATGGCCCAGGCACCGCTCGCATCCTGCCCTCCACCCCAGAGCAGTCCACTACAGAAGTCCGCGAAAAGATAGATCCCAGCCAGATCCGGCATCTCCCCGCCTCGGTAGACATACCCACCCGTGACCGAGCAGCCGCCCTGGTCATGGGTATATTCCAGCACCGGCAGCGTGAGCCCGCTCGTGTCGCGCGCAGGCTCCAGGTACCACACGGTGCCTTCGGTGATGTTCCATCCAAAGTTCTGCCCGGCACCTGCGTCGATCGGGACGTAGTTGATCTCCTCGATCGAGTTCTGCCCTACGTCGCCAACCCAGAAGTCGCCGGTCTCCCGATCAAAGCTGAACCGCCACGGGTTGCGCAACCCGTACGCCCAGATTTCCGGCAGTGCACCCTCCTCCCCTGTGAAGGGGTTGTCGTCGGGAATGCCGTAGGGCTCGCCTTCCGGGATGTACCCAGGATCAACCTCGATGCGCAGGATCTTGCCGAGCCACGTATCGAGACGCTGCGCGTTTCCCTGTGGATCACCACCTGAACCGCCGTCGCCAAAGCCGATATAGAGATAGTTATCGGGCCCGAACATTATCATGCCACCGTTGTGGTTGGCATAGGGTTGCTGCTGTCTCAGCAGCAGTTCTTCGCTTCCGGCATCGGCGACGTTCGGATCATCACTTACCAAAAAGCGTGACACGACGGAGTTGCCCGCACGGTCGGTGTAGTTGACGTAGAAGAGGCCGGACTCCGCGTAGTCCGGGGCAAACGCCAATCCCAGCAGTCCCTGCTCGTATGCGTCGTCGACAACCCGGTCGGTGATGTCAAGGAAGGGCGTTTCGATCACCTCGTTACCCGCGATGATGCGGATCGTTCCTCCCTTCTCTACGACAAAGAGCCGGCCGGTATCATCGTTTGCGTCCGTCACGAAGAGAGGCTCCACAAATCCATCGGCGACAGGCTCCAGGCCGATGTCGAACGCCGCAGGATCGAAAGCCGTGGGCGCGCCCTGCGCGGCGATAGCGACCGGAACCAGAACCACCTCGAGAAGCAACACCAAACTTGTCAGCGTACGGGCCAACCAGGGCAGGAGATGTGTCACGATGAAGCTTTTTCGCATTTCTTGCGCACTCCGTTGGTGCAACTCATCCGATCGCATGGCGTCGTTGCCGTTGCCGCCTTCACACAGGGGTCTTTAATCCGGGTATCGTCGGCCCCTGGAATGATGCCACCCGACAACAGCGAGATAGCCAACCGCGACCGTAGCACCCAGCCAGGAGAACCATCCCCAATCGCTTTCCGACACGAGGTCGTAGATGAGGACAGCCACGGCCACAAGGGCGATCACGACCGTCGCCTGCAGGATCACGCGCTGGTTGGTTTCGGGATCGCTCTCGTCGGCCGTCCCTCCCCACAACACCTGGAAGACATTCACGCGCCCGATCGCCGAAAGGACGATGACATAGGCAAGAACCACCAGCACCACACCTATCCCGGCGATCGAACTGCCAGAGTAGGCCGACCCGAGAAAAAGCAACACACCCAGCAGCACGCCAAGAATGACCGACCAGGTCGACACATTGCCCGATACGTCGCGTTCATTCATCGATCCGGAATACCTCCTTGACGACTCTGCGAGGATATCGGGCGACCTTGGCCCAGGACGGGCGAAGGTGCACATTCGTCGTTGTGAACACCGGGTTGACAAGCCACGGACACGGTTACAGGGACTGGCACCCGACTCCGCCAGGGCAAATCGCTTCAGCAAGTGTGCAGGAAATAGCCTCCATGGCCCACCAGACTCGAGGGAGCAAGGATGTGGTGCCGCGCAGACGAGTTCATTGTGAGATGGTAATTGCCTCTCCGCAATAACCTCGCGCAGCGCCAACCTCACCTGGCCACCGCGTACATACCGGCTCAGCCTTACAAGGGTCAGCCACAGGCATAGTCGCTGGTGTAGGTTTTCAGGCACCCGAATACTGGCTCAAGGTAGGTGCGGGCGGTTCCGGTATCGACGACGCGAACCGGGTCGTTGTAACCAGCGGAGACGAAAAAGATGCGGCCGTCATTGCGCTCAAGCACGAATGTCATATTTAGAACGCCCGCCTCGTAGCCGCCCTTGTACCCGGCACGGGGCCATGCGCCGGTATCAGTGACGCCATATCGATTGCCCGTCAGGATCTCCCGCACCGGCTCCAGCCCCGGTTGTGCGCCCATCGACCAGAGCGCCGCCGTCGCCCGGCAGAGATCATCGGCCGAGGCAAACCACTCGATGCCGTCGATCGCGGTGGGGCCATTCCACATTCCCCAGCCACCGGATGGGTTGATCAGCATCGGATCGATTGTCTTCTCCAGCATCGCCAGTTGGACATCCTCCGGCGCCGCTGCCCAGGCAGACATCCATTCCGGGGATTGGCTCATCTTGATGCCGAACATCTCTTTCGTCAGCAACAACGGCGCGTTCAGGGAGGGATCACCATGCCCGTAAGCTTGGAAGGCGCGCTGGACATTCTCCCGGCCAAGCCGCGCGATCAGGTGATCGGTGGCGGTGTTATCGCTCTGCCAAATCATCGCCTGCGCCAATTCCCGCACCGTGACCCTCGTCCCTGCTGACACAAACGCGTAGTCTCCCGAGGGCATCGAGCGGAGCGCATCCGTCAACTCGATCCCCTCGTCCCAGGCTGCTGCGCCGAGTTGGATCTGCCGCGCAAGCTCACCGAGCACATAGATCTTGGGTGGATGCAATGGCCAACCGTTGATCCTGGTTACGACCGTGGATCGTCTGGCACGTGCTGCCACGAACCTCGGCGACAAGCAGGTTGCTTGAGGTAGAGAGCGAGCCAAGCGTCTGATCCAGGGTCGACCACTGAAACGAACCGGGCGCCGCCGTCGCGAATGATCCAAAACCGATATAAAGACACAGGAACACCAGCGCGATTGTTCGTATGGAATGGCGTGACGGCATGGACGACTCCCAAGCTGGGGCAAAACTGTGCGGACCACCTGTCTGTTGCGTCCGTACACTCCATGCTACTTCTCTGGATGCCCTCCAACAAGATGTGCCATCATGTCACCATGACCACCGACTACCGCGCGGGCGCGAACTCCGACGACATCAGATCGCAGCAGGAGCAGGCCATGGAAAGCTCCCCCCTGGTGCTCCCGCCGAAAGGACCGGGGCCGCGCCAGCGATTCCGCCTGCTACGCGAGTTGGTACCCATGCTGCTCATCGTGCTGGTCGTCTTCGCCGGGGTACGGATGTTTTTCCAACCCTATGAGGTCGATGGCGCGAGCATGTCGCCGACAATTGCCAATGGCGAGCGGCTCTTCGTCAATCGGTCCGCCTATGCGCACGTCGACCTACCGGCGTTCGGCGACATCTATCCGTTTAGTGAGCCCCGGCGGGGCGACATCATCGTGCTTGAATCCAATCGCACAAGCCGCAATGCGCCGTATATCAAACGGATCATCGGCCTGCCGGGGGAGACGATCACCTACACCGAGGGGATCGTGATCGTCGACGGCGAGCCGCTGGTGGAGGATTACATCAACGGCGCAGTTACCAGATGCGACGTGCCGACGTACTGCTCCGTCACCATCCCGCAAGGACACGTATATGTCCTCGGGGACAACCGAAGGGACAGTGAGGACTCGCGATTCTTTGGACCAGTCCCGATGGAAAATATCGTCGGTAAGGCCTTCTTCAGCAATTGGCCCTACGAGGACATTGGCCCCATCCAGCACCCAGACTACGGCGAGATACGCGCAGGATCATAATCCGGTGCGCCGAACGTGCTTCCCGGCGGAACAGCGGTGGGGAAATCATCACGCCGCTCCACCGCTCGCGAGCCGTAGCCCGACGACACCGGCGATGATGAGAACGATCGAAACCAGTCGTACCAGATCCCGCGGCTCGTCCAGAAAGATCATGCCCAGCATGGCCGTCCCGGCCGCGCCGATGCCGGTCCAGACGGCGTAGGCGGTTCCGACGGGAAGCGTCTTCAGCGCATAGGAGAGCATGGCAAAGCTCAACACTGCGAACACGATAAACAGAAGGCTCGGTGTCAACCGGCTGAAACCGTGGCTCTCCTTAAGCGACAGCGCCATGAGCATCTCAACGAAACCGCCAGCGATCAAGACGACCCAGTTCACCGCAACCCCCCGATGAGAAAAGGGCAGACGGAGATCGATCCGCGTGCCCGGATAATATGCAGTTCCGAGCAGCAGGGTGTGGTGGCCCAACCAATGCTCCGGCTACCACAGGTCAACCCCCGGCATGGCCCTCCTGCCTCAGCAGGCGGTCGGCCGCTGCCTCACCAGCAGCGATGATGTCGGGGATACCAACTCCGCGCAGCATGTTCCCGGCGATCGCCAGGCCCGGCACCCGCTCCATCGCCGCCTCGAGCCGGGCCACCCGCTCCAGATGCCCCACCGTATACTGCGGCATCGCCTCATCCAGACGATAGACGCGCTGCACGACCGGATTGCCGGAGATAGCGTTAACGTCGAGAAGCTCCTGGCGAACCAGCCCAACAAGCTTATCGTCGGAATGCTGAAGCACCTCCTGCTGGCCCACGCGTCCGATGAAGCCGCGCACCAGGAAATGTCCCTCCGGTGCCCGGTCATCCCATTTCGAGGATAACCATGTGACGGCCTTGATGGGGCGCTGCTCGATGCGCGGTACGAGATAGCCATAGTTCCGTGGTGCGCGTGCCTGGGTAGACTCCCGGTATCCCAGGAGGATTGCCGCAGAAGAGGCCACCGGAATCTCTACCATCGCGCGCGCGCCGTCGGCATCCAGATGTTGCAGCAATTCGGCCTGCGCACGAACTGGCGCGGCAAGGATCACCTTGTCGAAGAGATCAGACCAGGCCCGGTTCTCCCCATCCTGAGCTACGACGAACCGTCCGTCATCCAGCCGGTCGATGCGTGCCACGCGGCGACCGGTCTTGATGACACCACCGTGAGTTTCAATCACAGTCTTGAGTGCATCCGGCAACTCATGCATGCCAGCCCGAAAGCTCACGAACCCCTGCTGCGTCTGGTGACCGATGGCACGCATGGCTTGCTGCTTGCGTCCGGCAAGCACGCCCTTGATGAGTCCTCCATGCTCCTTCTCGCCGGCGCGCAGCTGGGGGAAGGTCGCCGCCAGGCTAAGCTGCGATCCGTCACCGGAGTAGATGCCGGCCATCAGGGGTTCGATCAGGTTGTCGAAGACTTCGGAACCAAGCCGGCGACTGATGAACGCCCGGAGAGACTCGTCACCATCCCCCATACGGGGCGGGAGCACGAAATCCAGCGCCATTCTCGCCTTGCCGCGCGGCGAGACGAGCGGGGTCTTGACCATCGGCGCCAGTTTGGTCGGGATCAGCCCTGTCAGGCCCTCCGGCAGCGGATGGAGTGCGCCCTTACGATAGAGAAATGAGCCACGGTTCGCCTCATTCGTCCACTGCAGGCGATCCTCCAGCCCGAGCTCCCGGGCGAGTCCAATACCGCGTGGTTTCATCGAGAGGAAGGAATCCGGTCCACCGTCGATGGTGAACCCATCGACGTGTTCTGTCCGCACAATGCCGCCCACGTGGTCGCTGGCCTCGAGCACGACGACCTCAACGTCCTGCCCGGAAGTCACCAGCCGATAAGCGGCCGCGAGGCCACTGATGCCACCGCCGATCACCGCAACCGTCTGCATTACGCCGTTGCCCAGCCCGCATTCCTCACGTGATCACGGACGAGCTGGGCCAGGCCGGCCATCATCTTCGGATGGTCGTTGACCATCCGGATGCGCTCAAGCTGCATGCCCAACCCCCTCGCCTGCTGCGCGAACTCGACATCGATGTCGTAGAGAATCTCGACGTGCTCGCAGACAAAGCCTACCGGACAGATCAGCACATGCTCGACCCCGTCGCGATGGAGCCTGTCGATCACCTCGCTTGCGTCCGGACCGAGCCATGGGTCCCTGGTCATTGCCGCGCTCTGGAAAGCCCATTCGGTCGAGTGTCCCGGGAATCGGTCCTTCATCGCCTCATATGTCGCTTGCAGATCGCTCTCGTAGGGATCGTTCCATTCACGAATCCGTTCCGGCAGGCTGTGCGCGGTGAAGATCACCGGCACATTGTCCCGCACATCCTCCGGAAACTTCCGCAAGGCGTCATGAATGCGCTCTTCCAAAGCGTCGAGATAGCCCGGCAGGAGATTCCAGCGGTCGATCGCAACAGTCTCGATACCGGAGGCGGCGTCATCAACAGCCTTGTTGTAGACGCCGATCGACATCTTCGAGTAGTGCGGGGCCATGACCAGGGTGACGGCGCGCTCGACCCCGGCCCCCTTCATCTCGGACAGCGTCTCCGAAATGTAGGGGTACCAGTGGCGCATACCGTCCCAGACTTTCCAGGTCTCTCCGTCCGGGGCCTGCTCATTCAGTGCCTGCTCGATACCGTCGCCCTGGGCACGGGTAAGTTCCAGGATGGGTGATCGGCCGCCAATCAGTTTGTAGCGCTCCTCGATCTCGTGAAAGACCTCCTCGGAGGTGAGGCGGTGGTGGCGTACATCGAGGAGATAGGGTCGCACATCCTCTATCTTGTCCGGCCCGCCATAGGCCATGATGAGGAGATGGTGAGTGGCGTGTTCGCCTGGGGATGCCGTTGATTCACTCGTCATGTCGTGGTCCTTATCAGGATGTGGATGCAATTCCATCCACGACATAGGTACCATACCGGAGACAAACCCGGTGTCGGGATAAGTTTGTGATTCGAGCGGTGTTCCGGTTTGGCGGACGTTGCCGGTCGATCCGGAGAGAATCGGCATGGAACCAGCCAACAGCAAACGGGCACGCATCCTCAACAAGCCTGACCTGATCACGCTTATCGTCGTGCTCATGATCGTTCTTGTCGTGAACGCGATAACGCTGATCGTTGTGTTTTAGGCGTCGGTTAGCCGAGACGGGAAGAAAGAACCCCCGGACGACGTTCCGGGGGCAGGAACTAAGTTGTGTGCCGCGAGTCAGGCGTACACGCGAACAATCAACTCGCCATCCTTGTCGACAGCGGTCTTACCTGCTGTCACCCCGGGACGGCGCTCGTGATAAGAATTCGAGACGAGGACCACGGCGTCAGTAAGCGCGCGCAACACGACGGTATCCCCCCGCTCGGAGAAGGACTCCTTCACCTCCAGCTCACCACGCTGCTTGATAATGACGTGCTTGAACCAGTTGATTGGATCACTGACATCTACGCCGTTTAGTCCTGCCTCATTCGCCGCGGCGATGAATGAATCACGAGAAGTCGGTTGCACGGTCATGGCCGTGGTGGTTGTCTCAGGCACAGGAAGCGGGCCCGTGATCAGGTCGTGCCGCCCCACCGTGTCATCCATAACCTCGAAGATAGCGGTCCGATCGGTGCCGTACAGCTTGTCGCCCTTCTTCAACACGATCGAGGCGTTCGCCGTCATCGTCGTGGAGGTGGAGAGTCGCTCCCGGCGATCCTCACCGCCGTACGCGACAAACCCGGCCACCTGGTGGCCGGCGAGATCGATGATCTGAATTAGCTGATTCGCCGCCACCTCGAAGGAAACCGCGGTCCCCACCCCGACCTGATATGTGCGGACGACCCGATGCCCGACAAGTACGTTTGCCATCGATGCTTTGCTCTTCCTGTCTGGATGCCACGCGCTTGCGCCTTAGGTCGGCTCACCGGCCCGAATACTCATGCGCCCTATTGTCGCAGGGCGAAGCCATCATGGTCCAACCTCGCCCTACTCATCGGCTCAACGCCCCATTGAGGTCGTTGATCGCGGGTAGACGAACCGGTCGGTACGACACACCGGCGACGGGGTTCATCCGGCATACTGACCCTTTCAATCGTCACGAGGCCAATACCCAGGAGCAAAAACGTTACATGACCAAGAGCGCCCTTCGCTCAGTTGTGCTTGTCGCCTTCAAGCTTGGCTGCATCGCCTTCGGTGGACCGGCAGCCCATATTGCGATGCTGAGGCAGGAGGTCGTTGAGCGACGCAGGTGGGTTGAGGACCAGCGCTTCCTCGACCTGATGGGCATCACCAACCTGATCCCGGGGCCGAACTCAACCGAGCTTGTGATGCACATTGGCCGGGAACGAGCCGGCATCAAGGGACTGATTGGCGCCGGGGCCGCGTTTATCCTCCCGGCGGCGTTCATCACGCTCTTCTTCGCCTGGCTCTATGTAACTTATGGAACGACGTCAGAGGGCGAATGGCTGCTGCGAGGCATCAAGCCGGTGGTCCTCGCGGTCGTCATGCAAGCGATTTGGAATCTCGGCAAGACGGCCTTCAAGACACTGCCGCTCACGATTATCGGCGCGTTGGTGTTCGTGCTCTATCTGTTGGGTGGTAATGAGATCCTGCTGCTCTTCGGCGGGGCGCTGGTCGCGTTCCTCATACAGCGCATCCTGGTGTCCGGGAACCGGCCGTCGGCATCATCGTTCGTCGTCCCATTTCTCATGCCGGGTGCGTTCTCGCTCGTCCTCGCCAATACCGGTGCTGTTCCCTATACAGCCCTCCGTCTCTTCCTGACCTTCCTCAAGATCGGCAGCGTGCTCTACGGCTCGGGGTATGTGCTCATCGCCTTCCTGCAGAACGACTTCGTCGAACGCCTCGCCTGGCTATCGGAGAAGCAACTGCTGGACGCGGTTGCTGTGGGCCAGTTCACCCCCGGGCCGGTCTTCACGACTGCGACCTTCGTCGGTTATATCGTTGGTGGGTTCCCCGGCGCCGTCCTCGCTACGCTCGGCATCTTCCTGCCAGCGTTTATCTTCGTCGGGATCGCTCATGCACTAATCGACCGGCTCATGGGACTCACGTGGGTACGCCCACTTCTGGATGGCATCAACGTCGCTGCAGTGGGCCTGATGGCGGCGGTCGCCGTCATCCTTGCGCGGGATGCGGTCGTCGATGTCATGACCGCCGTCCTCTTCCTTGCAGCCCTCGCATTGCTGATCCGCTACAAGGTCAACTCGGCGGTCCTCGTGGCGGCAGGAGCGGTCATCAGCCTGTTCTGGGAGTTCTTGCTCTGACGTGTCGTGCATACGGGCTATGGTCATGACTCCATCCCGCAGAGCGGGCAAACCACCCCTGCCTCCGCAGGGTCGACAACCGGGCAGGGAGCGTGCGATTGTAGCGGGCAGAGAGCACAGCCTGTTTCGCGATCGGCGTTCCACGAGGAGGGTTCACCATGGAGCGATGTTCCAACTGCGGCGCGGCCACCAGACCGGGGGCGAAGTTCTGCACGTCATGCGGCACCCGTCTCAATCTGGATCAGGAATCTACCGGGCCGACGGATTCCTCGTGGAACAGTGGGTCCTCGACGCAGGAGACGTCAGTTGCGACGCCGGCAATCGAGGATGGAGACATCACCACGGAGAGGGATGCCGTTACCCCTCCGCCACATTGGGAGGAGACGGTCCAGGACCCGCGACCCGAGAACGGAGACGAGGAACCTGGAGCGGCATGGTCGTCGGGATCGCCATGGATGTCGGGAGAGACAGAGCCCCCGATAGAAGCGGGGGCGCAGGACGTGAGGGCCAGCGAGGAATCCGACTGGTCGAGCAAGTGGCACTCGGAAGAGAGAGTCGATGAGGCGGCGGGTGCTGGCAGTAGCACCGACTCCACGCCCCCCGAAGACAATCGCTGGGCATGGAACACAACGAGAGACGAAGCTCCCGCGGCTGAGGACGAATCGGTGAGAATCACCGCATCCACCGCGAAAAGTGACAGCACCACAGCACTGGGTGGCGGGGATACCGAAACGGGATGGGCCACCTCTCCCGTCGACGTGGAGATGGATGAGGTGGCCCAGGAGTCGGAAACAATCATCCCTGCACCGGATGCCATCGGCCTTTCCGAGGCAGGTGAGAGCGGTATCACCGGTGACGAGCGCGTTTCCGCGGCGGATTGGGATTCAGCCATCGCGGTGGACCCGGCGGCACCAGGCACAGGGGAGGAACAGGATCCGCGGGAGCGGACCACCGCGCTGCTCGACGAACTGCGCGTACTCGTCTGGAAGATCGGTGAGGAAGAGCCGTCCGGGGATAACGACATCGTGACCATCGCGAACAGTTTGCGTAGCGTCCGTGGCGCAACGGCCGATTTCTCGGACCTGCGGGAGGTGGTCGAAGCCGTGCGAATGAACCCGCGCGACATCGATGCCCTGCGTGACCTCAGTCTGCAGGCCGACCGTCTCCAGGCGCTCCTAGAAAGCCACGCCAGCCTCACCAGCGCGCTGGACGAAGCGATCCGGTCATTACAGCAGAGCTGATAGGGGCCATTCCGCGCAACACGACGTGCTGGCCTCAGGATCGCGAAGGCCATCTGCAGGCATCCAACACCGGGCGATTCCCGGGCCTGAAGAGCCCGGAATCCCGTCGCCAAACTTGGCCGGGGCAAGGATGGTGTCTGGAAACGCTCCTACTCCGCTTCCAGCCACACGAACGGCCACAGATCCTGCATCATGAGCATTTGTTTCCACACCGCCAGGGTCGCCGGACTGTTGAAGGTCAACGCGCCAACTTCCCCTTCCCCCGCATCCTGGGTCGAAAACTCGGGTGTCAGCAGGTCGCTGTAGGGCTCTCCTCCCACTGGGGAGACCATATGCTCGATTCGCCAGGCGACCACCTCGGCGGCGGACACGGCATCGGCTGCCGACCCGGCCAGGAGATGCACAAAGAAGCGCGCATCAGCGACGCTCTGGAGCACCTCTGGCGTTGCCGAAGGAGTCCCGTCCTCCTGTGCGGCAAGCGGGGCCACGATGCCAGCGGTAATGCCAAAGAGCGCCATCTCGATCTGGGGCATCGGCCCGACCGCCTCATCGAATTCGGCAAGCAGATCGATCGTCGTCTGGTTCAGCTCCGCTCCAGGGTTTTCCGGTGTAATGCTCTGCGCTTCGAGCCCGGCACCTGGCACGGGAATGACATTGACGGCGTCGAGTGGCATCGTGCTGATAAGGACTTCGAGGTCCCCAAGACCGGCGGCTGATTCCCCGCCTCCCCCAGCAAGCGCCTGCACCTGCTGTAGCTGGGAAGCGGTTGCGGCGAAGACCACGATGCCGTCATTCAGGATGGCCGCATTGTTCAGCCTGCCGGTGCCAATTCGGCCCGCAGGTGAGTCGAGAGACAGCTCACCATCCTCACCGATCGTCCAGTAATCACCCGCTTCCCCGCTCTTCCTCTCGTACCCGGCGGCCTCCCAGGCGGAAGGCAGGTCGGCAACCGGCAGGCCCTCCGCATAGAGCGTGAGCTGATCGGGGGCAACCCCTGCAACGAGCACCTGATGGACGTCGAAGACCGAGAACCCGAAGATGCCTCGCGCGTCCTCATTCAAAGCCTCGGGAAAGAGAGGATCATCGGCCACCAGCGGTGCGAGGATAGCGGCTGTGTTGGTCGCATCGGCATAAAGATCCGGTGATCCCAATGCGGTCAGATGTGTCTGGAGGTCCAGCCAGGTGAAGAGCCAGGAGTTCGGGTCCGGGCCACCAAGGGCATCGACCGGGACAAGCTCGAGCAGGCTCTGCAAGCGCCTGCGGGCATTCCCCTCGTACAAGGGTCTCTCCGGGAAGGATTCGACCGGAGCGTCGGGCTCCGCATCGTCCTGGGCACGGACTGCCGGCCCGAAGGCAATCGTGGCGGCATAGCAGGCCGCACCAGCGATAAGCGTACGGCGGCTCAGGCAGCGTGACCGTCGGGATGAGGATGAAAAATGGATGATGCCGGTCATGTTGTCTCCTTTATCTCGACTGTGCCAATGCAAGGAGTATGGCGAAAGCCATGGTATGAATGTCTGCAGAGGCTCTTTTTCAACGCGTTGGTTCCGGACCCGATTCCGCGCTTCCGTCCGCCGCGAAGGCGAATCGTGCGACGGGGGCCTGTGCCCGGAACCCCAATGAATGTATGAAGCCATGCCGATTGATCATACAACCCAAGGGCACCTACTCGTCGTCCAACTCCAGGGGCCACATCAGGAAGCCGAGATCTCGCTCTTCAAGGATCGCCAGCCAATCGGCCGCGCCATTGAGTAGTCCCGTGCGGATCAACAACAGGGCGTCCCCCTGTTCCGTACCAACGACACGTATCTGGAGCGGCCGAAGCCGTTCCCGGTAGGAACGATGTGTGACCGGAGAACGATCCTCCTGCAGGGTTCGGTCCACCGAAACCATTGCCCGCGTCGCATCCTCGACGGCGTCGAAGCTCAGGACCACCGAGAACACCGGAGGAGTCCCTCCCGAGTCAGGCGCCTCGATCCCGGCCAGTATCAGCTCAACCGGGGGCATCTGCAGATCCACTATCGGGGACGGCGATGGTGTGCCAACCGGCAAGGGCCCTGCGGATACCACCCCGGAAGGAGCCGCGAGAACCGTCGGGGTCGAGGCATCAGTCGCAAGCAGGGATCCCTTGACGATCACGGCCGTCAGCAGCGATTCCGACCCCGCGCCCGGGGCGAGGAGTGCCGCCACCGCGGGATTCTCGTCCAGAGACGGAGCGTCCTCCTGCGCCACGCGAACAACATCCTCCAGCCGTGAGAGCCGGGATGTCGCTATCAGGGTTCCATCGTCTAGCAGCACGATATTGTTGAGGTTGCCCAGCGCGGGGCGACTGGCGGGTGCCGAGAGATCAACCGCATCTCCGGGAAAGAGCGACCAAATTGTCACGTCCTCCGCACGTACGGCCTGATAGCCGGATTGCACCCAGGCAGCGTGCAGGGCCTCCGGTTCGAAATCTCCCCGCATGATCAGCACGTAATCGGGCGCCTGACCGACCGCAAGTACCTGATTTACATCCGTTAGCTGGAACCCGTATGTCGCTCGCCAGAGAGGGTCGTTGGCACGCGCCGCGAGCACTTCCGGCAACGCGAGCGTTTCCAGCCCCCTTTCCCATTGCTCCCAGGCCGGATCCTGAGGCCCGTCGGGTATTTCCACTCCCCCTGCGGCCATCCAGCGCTCTATATCCGCATACCGGGCGATATCATTGAGGGGGAGCGTGTCATCGGCCAATCGGTCCGGCGCGTAACGTAGCAAGTCGGGCAAGCTTCCGGGCTCGGGAGCCGGCTCAATGAGAAGGTTCAGCACAGGTGTAGCCATCACCGTGCCAGGGGGCGGCGGTGTGGCAAGCAGGGAGACCGTGGGATCCAGCGGCGGGTCGACCGGTGATTCTTCATTCCGAACGAGCAGGAGCACCCAGACCACCACCGCGACCGCGGCAGCCACGGAGATGACGACCACGAGCCCGGCGGGCGAGATATGGCGAATGGGTGATCTCACGGCCAGTTCGCTGAACGCCGGTAACCCGACGCAGGGGCAGTCATCACTACTCGGTCACAAACGAAAGACGTGCCTGAAAGGCGTCCGCACGCCGGTAGGCGGTCGAGACGCTCGCCCCAGCGTGGATCCGTTGGATTGCCTCCCCGAGCAACTCGGCGACCGAGAGGACCACCAGCTTCTCGAATCGCTTCCCGGGCGGCAAGGCGATCGTGTTAGTGACCACGACCTCCTTGATTGGGCTGAATTTCAGCCGCTCGACTGCTGGCCCGGAGAAGACGGGATGGATGCACGTGGCGTAGACCTCTTTCGCACCGGCCCCGAGGCACACATCCGCCGCCTGGGTGATCGAGCCGCCGGTGTCGATCTCGTCGTCGACGATCACCACCTGCCGACCCTCAACGGAACCGATCAGGTTCAGGGCCTCCGACCTGTCCTGATTGCCGATCCGGCGCTTCTCAATGATCGCCAGCGGACATTCGAGGATGTCGGCGAAGTTGCGGGCCCGCTTGGTATTGCCCAGGTCAGGGGAAACGACGACCGCGTTCTCCAGATGCTGTTCCAAGAAATAGCGCGCGGTGAGATACATCGCGCTCATCTCGTCGACCGGGATGTCAAA
>JAUJLY010000204.1 GCA_030447145.1 Thermomicrobiales bacterium | reverse complement strand
ACCGCACAGCGCGAGACGACATCGATCGCCGTGAACTGGCGGCGCTCGACCCCGGATCAGGGTCTCGCACGCCGCTCAGGCGGTAGCGATGCTGGCAGAGCGAAGGCGAGCACCTCGGCCACCATCGCATCCTCACCCAACTCGTGACCTTCTCGCCACGCTTCCGCCGGGGCATGCTCCCCAAGGCTCTGCCGGATGGTTTCTAACCGACGCTCATCGATGTACAGGGGCTGCCCCCTCGGCCAGCACGTAGCCCTCCGGAATGTTGTCGACTATGGAGACGGTGAGGGTCGAGTCGATGGGTACTTCGACTGTCGCCCGGAAGCCGACGCTGGTTTCCCCCAGGGGCAGCGGCGAACCCGGATAGGCTTCCCCGTCGACAAGCACCTCAACGCTCGGCTGTGGCTCACTCGCATCGATGCCGGAGCAGTCCACGCCGGCGCCGTCCGTGAAGTCGTCGCAAATCGAGACCTCGATGTTGGTGTTGACCGTTTCCTCCGGCGTGTCCGTGGGCTGGGCCGAGGAGGAAACGGTGAAACCGGTTAGCAGCGCCAGCACGGCAGAGAGAATGAACGTGACCAGTCGGATTATGAGCCCCCCGTGCGGGCGTGAATGTCATAGCGTTGCGGCGCTACTCCCCGGCTGATTCTACGCATTCCCTGGCTTCCTGCGCCCCATCACCGTTCGCACTGAGTTGCGCGTCGGTCTGCCTTCCGTCGCCCCAATCACTGAACTCGGTTGCGTAACCATCAACGGCAAAGATGAGCCCTTCTCCAACGGTGAGGCTGTTGGTTGCCCAGATCCCAATGTCATCCGAGCCTTCGAGCCCGTCCCCCTGGATGTCGGCAGCCACGAACCAGACTGCCTCGTAATCCCCCGACTTGACGGCTTGAGCGTTACGCAGGCTGCCACCTTCGGTGAGTCCTTCGCTGATCGCGCTGACCAACGCATCCTCGACCGGCTCGCATCGGCTGGCCTCCTCCTCGGTCGGCGGGTCGGTCGGCTCGGGCTCGTCCGTGGGCTCGGGTTCATCGGTGGACTCGGCCGTTAGATTCGACACCTCAGTCGGCTGCACCTGGGCCACCGTGGTCGGCTCCGGATCATTGTCATCCCCGCTACCAGCAATCGCACCGATCACGAGCAACAGCACCAGGACTCCGCCGATACCGAGACACCCCTTCCCGATCCGGCGTCGGCCTTGGTTTCGCCTGGCCGCACTGCCCCTACTTCGCATCAGTCCTCCTTCTCCTCATTGACCTGCTTCGGTGATTCCCTATACGTCACATTTTCGGCTATCGCCTATACTCGTGTCAATTCCCGCCCGGCACTATCGGGTGCATGGAAAAGGGTTGGCCCGAACTCGGGAGAGTGATACGGAAGCACCGAAACGCTGCCAAGCTCACGCAGGAGCAGCTTGCCGAGCGCAGCGATTCCCACTGGACCTATGTCAGCGACATCGAGCGAAGTAAGGTCAACCCTGGCATCGACGTGTTGCGCCGCATTGCTGAGGGCCTCAGGGTGCCACTATCACAATTGATCGCGGAAGCGGAAGAGGGATCAGGGTCGGGCTAACAACTGATACCGGGTGCATTCGACGAACGGGGGCCGGACATATACCTGGCGATTCTCGATTGATCGCAAGCGGTCATCCGGGGGGATTGCAAGGGGTATGGAGGATTTCCCACTATGGACCCGAAGCTGATCGTGGCCCACAGTTATGATCAGATCGCGGAGCGGTACGCTGACTGGACCGCGGCAAGCCGAAATGATCCGCGGGGACGATACATGGAGATCCTCATGGCGGCTCTGCCGGAGGGGGCCAGTGTCCTGGAGCTTGGCTGCGGGAGCGGCAATCTCACGACCCGGCGCCTGGCCGAGCGATTCGTCGTCACGGGTGTGGATATCTCCGCGCGGCAAATCGCGCTTGCCCAGCAACATGCTCGAAACGCCCGCTTCATCCATGCCGATATGACTACCCTGGACCTCCCCACAGCCAGCTTCGATGCCGTCGCGTCCTTCTACGCGATCAGCCATGTGCCCCGGGAGGAGCATCCTACCCTTCTCCGTGCCGTTGAGCGTTGGCTACGTCCTGGCGGCGTGTTCATGGCAACCATGGGCGCGGGGCCATCGGAAGGGGAGGTCGAGGAGGACTGGCTCGGCGCGCCGATGTACTTCAGTCACTACGACGCGGAGACCAATCGACACCTCGTGCAGAAGGCGGGGATGCAGATCGAGCGAGCGTCCGTGGAAATGACCGATGAGGACGGGGAGCAGGTTCCATTTCTGTGGATTGTCGCCCGCAAGCCCTGAGCACCGGTTGTGGTCGGCAACAGGGGAGGAAGCGGCTCGCTTAGCGTAGATGATCTAAGACCACAGAGGCGCAATGACACCACGAGCCTCTCCTGTGGCGTCACTCCTGAATCGTTCATCGGTCGTGATTCCCGGCCAGGTCGTCACAGAGCAGGGACGCGGCCAGCATGCTGTCCCGGAGCGAAGCCAACAACTGATCGCGATCCGGCAGGGGGATAAGGCTCAGCAGTTGGGTTGCTGCCGTGGTCTCGGCACGTTTGAGGTAGGACGCGGCGAGTGCTAGGGCTTGCGACTCGTCCGGGGTCGGCGTGGGAAGGCTGGCTGAGTAGACATTGGCGGACATGGTGAAGCTCCTTGCGGGAAGCCCACCCCCATCCCGGGGACGGGCAACGACAGCCATTAGGTCCGTCTCTGGAGCTTCTGCCCTCACGGCCCGGAATAGAACATAGGTTCCTATCTATTCGGGTTCTTTGGACGCGTCCCGCCACTGTCAAGCTCCAACAGGGATAGGAGATAGCACCACCCGAAACCGGACCCCCCAGTGGACGAGTGAATCATGGGCGTCCTTCGCATCACCCCGTTACCAAGAGTTGGGGGGAGCGTAGCCGGGGGGCCAGCAATATGAGGCCGATTGTATAGAACGAACAACGCAATTTACCCGCATCATAGATTACGGGGGAGCGAGCGGACGCTTTCATGCTCCCTAACCTCCTTCCCACATCCCTCTGAAGATCTCCACGTCGCACACCTTGCTAGATGGCGTCTGTGTCACCGCAGGCCGCCAACGCCTCACGGTCGCGCAGGATGAGGAGCCCGTTCTCCCGTGCCAGCCAGCCTTGCCGGCCAAACTCCGCCATCTGCCGGCTCACGGTCTCCCGCGACAGGCCGACCATGCTTGCCAGATCGGTCTGTGCCAGACGGAATCGAATGCGCCAACCGGTGGCCGTTGGTTCACCGAATTCATCAGCAAGTTCCACGAGGAGGGACGCGAGGCGATGACACGGCGACGCCATGCCGAGGCGCGTGCGCCACGTCTCCGCGCGCAAGAGCCCATCGGCCAGCGCCGACACCATCTTGACCATCACGTGTGGGTATTGAACGAAGACCTGCATCAGGGCAGACCAGGACGCGAAGCACACGTACGCTGGGGTTAGCGTCGTGACCCGCGTTTGTGGATCGTGGTCACCAACGGTTGCCGAGAGCCCGAATACCTTACCTGGCCCAAGAAGGGCCAGGGTGACCGGATGCCGTGCATCGCCGGCATGCACGCGAACCGCACCGCCCTTGATGAGGCAGACGCGGTCGCTCTGCCGATCGGTCAAGAGCTCGGTACCCGCCGGAAGGTGATGATCGCCAAGCAACTGGGCAATCTCCTCGATCTCTGCATCCGTCGCCGATGCAAAAAGGTCAATACGCCGCAGATACCACACCTTGTGTCGGGCGTTCATGCTATTCACCCGAGAACGCCTGACTATGCCCATCCCCAAACGCCGACTCCGCACCGCAGGGCTCGGACCGGACACCGGTCACGTGACCATGCTCGAGCTGAACAAGACCTCGTTCGTCCAAGAGCCGAAGGGCTCGGGTCACGCTTGAGCGATGTGCCCCAACCAGTCGCGCAATCTCCGTATGCGAAGGGCGATACGCCAAGCGGAGCATCGCTCCGTCATCACCAGTGGGGTGAGGTGGTCGTGCGAGCTTGCGTAGGGTATGCAGAATCCGTGACCAAAGCTCACCATGGGCGCCCGTTGTGATGTCCATGAAAGTATCGTCGGTTCGAGTGATGAGCCCCCGTGCAACTGCTTCAGCGAATCTCGGGTATCGACGCATCAGGTCGAGAAAGGTGTCGGCAGGAATGTCGATGGTACGGATGCGGCCGATCGCGTCGGCATGCGCGTCATGCAGCGCACTCCCACGCAGCATCGCCATGGCCACGATGCTTCCCGGGGAGATGATCGCTGTTGTAGTTTCAGCACCGTCAAGGTTTGTGCGAAAGAGGCGAACCAACCCGTCGAGCAGGATGGTGACATCGGTACACCCGTCGCCTGCATGCAGCACCCGCTCCTCATGTCGATAGGTGCGCACCTGGGCAGACGCGGCGACTGCCGCCCGCTGGTTCCGCGGCAAGCTCGTAAAGGGAGCAATGTCTCGAAGCTCCCATGCCCTCAAAACCATGTTCCGTTCGGCCTTTCACGCTACCGGTGCCATCGATAGGGCGCCACGGCGGGAAGATAGGCATCGCCCGTTACCCCCTTTGACGTCGCTTGCCATCACGAGCACCCTCCGATGTGCGCGACATCACATTTTTGCCTGGACTGGCACGTGCCATGCCACCAGCTTAGGGAGCGCAGCAGGCGCTCCGAACGACGTCATCGCTCGACTCTCACATAGGAGGCACCACGATGGCAGACAAGGTCAATCGAAGGACAATGGGTAAGACAGCCGGCGCACTCGCCGGCGTCGCCGTGGCGGGACGCTTCGCCTCGGCTACTGCCGAGGAGTCGACACCCGCGGCCAGTCCCGTCGCCATGGACACGGTGGATGAGATCGTTGCCAACTGGCCGGAGGTCTCAAGCAAGGTCGCGCAGACGGTGATGGACAAATACGGCCCACCCCACGAGGCGACCGCCAGCTTTCTCATCTGGTTCAACAACGGACCATGGAAGCGGACCATGCTCTCTCGCGACCCGGTGCCGCATGACTTCCCCGTGCCGCACCCCGACCTGCTGGAGATGGTCATCGATTACCAGGTCCCGCCCGACATGTTCGACGAGCTGGCCCAGTATGACGGCAGCGTGATCGTGGAGCGAACCAAGGGCGAGATGAGCGCGCGGTGCGACGCCGAGGCGGCTAACTTCCTCGCACTCAACCTGGCCAACGACATCGTGACCGGGGAGCGCTCGGTCGAGGAGGCCCGGCAGTTCTACGGTGAGACCATGAAGGCTTTCAAGGAGGAGGGCCAGTCGGACCCGTACCTTGAGGGGTTCGTGTTCGAGGTGCCCGAGGGTGGCACGAAGGATCCTGACGAGCAAATCGTCGAGATCGAGCAGTAGCAATCGGCTCCCCTTCATACTTGGGCGAGATGGACGACAGTGAAGCGGTCGAGGAGATCCTGAAGCCCGAGGCGACCGAGGAAGGGGACTAGCAGCCGGAGTGATCCACCATCGCTCCGGCTGCGTGGTACCTGATAACGGCGCCGGGATGGTGCCTGCGGCATCCCCCGATTGGAGCTCCAGGGATGCCGCGGAGCGCCACGACGGTCTGTCGTGCAACCTAAGGCCAGTGAGCAGTCACTGGATCAACGAGGAGACGATCACGCGAAGCTACGAACAGATCATTCTGAACGCCGTGCGCGAGCAGCGATCTGGCCGGCCCGGCGGCGCCACCGCTCAAGGATGCGTGTCGGTTCATCTCGTTTTCGACGCTTCACGACCGGCTACCGGTCTTCGCACCCTTCGTTCAGCACCTCAAACCTAATGTACTGGAAGACCTCTCTGAGTCCTGCATGATCGAGTAGCGCGTCGGCCCTACGTCGCTCGAAGCGGACCTCACCGTCCCCCGGATATGGCTTCCGGTGAGCGTGGCGGTTCACAAGGATATCGACCGGGATGCGTGCGAAGGCCGAACAGGATGGGTAGCTCCTCGATGCATCACGATTATCTCTATCAGGCGGGTGTGGCGATCGCTTGCGAGGGTCCGGATCCCGGTA
>JAUJLY010000203.1 GCA_030447145.1 Thermomicrobiales bacterium | reverse complement strand
GATTTCCAATTGATTTATGTGCTGACCAAGGGTGGGCCAGCCAACTCGACTCACATCTTTGGTACATATTCGTATCAGACGCTCGGATACACGGATATTGGCACCGCAGCCGCTATCTCGCTCTACATGTTCCCGATTCTGGCCGTACTCGCAATTGTGTTGTTGCGCTTTGTCCGACGCGAGGACTAAGCCGGGGGAGACACTTCATGGCGATCGTTGGTTCACATCAGAAGCGAAGCCGGTGGCTTAATCTATACCTGCCACTGACGTTCTTTATGGTCTTCCTGATGTTTCCGTTCTACTGGATGCTGATCGTATCGGTGAAGCCGAACTCCGATCTTCTCAATACCACGATGAACCCGTTCTTTTTGACGAGCATGACGCTCGATCACTATTCCTACCTATTCACCGATACGGCGTTCATGCGGTATACAGTGAATACCTTCGTCGTCACCATTGGTTCCACCGTGCTGTCGTTGGCCACGAGTATTCTGATTGGCTATGCACTCGGACGATTCCGCTTCCGGGGCGGGAGCTTCATGGGCGCGGCTATCTTCCTCGCGTATCTCATTCCACCTACGCTGCTCTTTATTCCGCTGTCGCAGGTGGTGGCCAATCTCGGTGTTTATAACTCCTACTGGTCGCTTATTTTCACGTATCCGACGTTTCTTATCCCCTTTGCGAGCTGGCTGTTGATGGGGTATTTCCGCACGATCGCGGTCGATCTGGAGCATGCCGCAATGGTTGATGGCGCGACGCGGATCGAGGCCATGCGGCACATTGTTCTGCCGCTCGCGTTACCCGGAATTCTTTCGGCCGGTATCTTCTGCTTCACACTCGCCTGGAACGAGTTTCTATATGCGCTCGTCTTCATGGGGTCCGGGAATATGAAGACTCTCCCCGTGGGGGTCGTGACGGACCTGATCCGGGCAGATGTCTATTTCTGGGGATCACTGATGGCGGCCGGTATCCTGGGATCGGTCCCTGTCGCTGTGGCGTACTCATTCTTCGTCGACAATTACATCTCTGGCATGACCGCCGGCGCCACGAAGGGGTAGTGGACGGGCTGTCATGAGTCCGGAATCATGGTCGCGATCTGCGATCGCCCAGGTCGACACCCTTCGGGGTCCGACCCCTACACAAAATACGAAAGGCTTGAATCGCAGACCCGGGGCGACGCTCTGGACTTGAGGTCAGAAGTTTGCGCCTTCCGGCAGCAGTTGATCGACCCGGCCGAGGACGTACTCCGGGCGTCCGTCTGGCGGGACGGCATACAGCATCGCGGGGGTTGTCTCGCCTGTGAGGACCAGCGCGGACGCCATGCCGGCATCGATGGCCATACGGATATCCGTCGCGAGCCGGTCCCCGGTCATCACACAGTCTGCGGCGACGAGACCGATCCGGGTGAGTGCGGCTTCCAGCATGAACGGATCCGGCTTACCAACATTCTGGATACACCTGGTACCGGTGCCCGCCTCGATCGCGGCGACGATCGTTGCGGCGTCCGGCTCACCGCGACCTCCGGGGAGAGGACAATAGCGGTCGGGATTGGTGGTGACCAGCTGCGCCCGCTTGTGAAACCAGATGGCATCGAAGGCAATCTGGAGCTTCTCGTAGGTGAACGTCCGGTCGTAGCTTGCGATCACGAAATCAATCTTTGACGGGTCCTCTGACATCCGGATGCCGGCCGCGGAGAGCGCGTCGATCAACGGTTGCTCGCTGATGGGGTAGACCGTTGCGTCGGGGTGGTGGCACAGCAGCCATTGGGTCATCGTGTAAACAGTATTGAGGATATCGTCGGCTGTCGCGGGGATCCCCATGCGGCTCAGCTTCGTTGCGTACGAGACAGGGTTGCGGGTCGGGTTATTGGTCAGGAAGAGGACCTTGGCGCCGATCTCGCGCAGGCGCTCGATCAGCTTCACGGCACCTGGAAGCGGATCGCTTCCCAAGTAGAGAGTGCCGTCCAGATCGAAGATGTACCCGCCGAAAAGACGGTCGGGCCGGTGGAGCGTAACCGGGGAGTCAGGGATCGTCACCGTCGAATCTTCTTTCTGCTTCAAGGATGCTTCTGGTCCATGGACGCTACATCATGGTGCGCCATCCCGAGGTGACGTTCAATCCGGCATCATGCGCCGTTGCTTCCTTGCGCGCTTCTCGTCACGCTCGATATGCCGGGTCAACTCCGCGTCCATGCCCTGCCTGGTGGCGGCTGCAAGTGTCTTGATGGAATCGCGTAGACCATCCTGGTGCGAATAGAGACCTTCGCCCGCAAGAATGATGCACGCGGCCGCCAGCTCTTGGTGGTTGGCAGACATGAGTTAGTGGATGGTGATAATGTCACTGAGGTAAACGAGGTGAATACCCAGGGAGAGGAACACAGGGATGACTGAAGACGATCTGACTGCTGTCCGGGTGCGGGCGGCTGCGGCGGGGCTAGATCTGGATGAGGACCGGATCAGGATACTCACGGAGTCGCTTGAAGGAGTGCGGGAGATGATCGAGAGGATCGCACGTATCGAAATCGATCCGCTCGATCTTGCCCTCGACGCCTACCAACCGGCATGGACGGACGGGGAGCGCGGACGATGACGCTGGATCTCCAAGTCCTTACGCTCCACGGCGCCCTGAAAGGGCTGGCGGCGGGCGAGTTCTCGACGGCGGAATTGATTCGCGAGGCGCTGCTCCGCGTCGACGCAACCGATGCCAGGATAGAGGCCTGGGTTGAGGTACAGGCGCGACAGGCAATGGAGCTCGCCCTCGCGGCTGATCGTCGTCGCTCGATTGGGACGCCTACTGCACCGCTTCTCGGCATCCCGATCGGGGTCAAGGACATCTTCGATATCGCGGGGATGAGGACGCGCTGCAATATGGAGTCGCGCCTCGAATGCGTCGAGGCAGTGCGAGATTCCGACGCTGTCCATGCACTGCGGCGTGATGGCGCAATTCTCCTCGGGAAGACGGTGACCCAGGAGGCAGCCGCAGGAGTCGTCAGCGACCCGGCGAGGAATCCCTGGGACACGGACCGCATACCGGGTGGTAGCTCCGGTGGGTCAGCGGCGGCGCTCGCGGCAGGGACATGCCTAGGCGCGCTTGGTTCGGACACGGCGGGGAGCATCCGCATCCCGGCATCGGTCACGGGCCTGGCCGGGTTGAAGCCGACCTGGGGCCGTCTTAGCGCCAAGGGCGTTTTCCCACTCGCGCCAACGATGGATACGGTCGGCCCTCTCGCGAAGACCGTCCATGATGCCGCGATCCTCTATCTCAGCCTTGCGGGACGACAGAAAGAGATCCCAACACTGGCGGACCGGTTTCCTGAAGCGGGAGGATCGCTCGCTGGCAAGCGAATTGGAGTGCTCCGCTCGTTCTTCCTGGACCACGTGCAGCCAGATGTAGCGACTGCCTTGCAGGATGCCGTGGCACAGTTAGGCGAACTCGGTGCCGAGATCGTGGAATGCGACTGGGCCGAGGCTGAAGCCGCCCAGTCAGTTGCACTCATCACTTCCCGGGTGGAGTCGGCAGCGGTTCACCGCAAGGATCTCCGGCACACACCCGAGCTGATGGGAGAGGCGCTGCGCTCGCGGGTGGAAGTCGGCGCGGTACTTACGGCCGATACGTACCTTCGGACGCGGCAAGTTCGCCTTGCACTTCGCGACTCGATCGCGAATGTCTACCGCGCACATCGTCTTGATGCGATTGTTGCGCCGACGCTGCCTGCGACCGCGCCGCGCGCTGACGAGGATGTCATCACGTACCGAGACGGTTCGACAGAGCCTGTCGGCACGGCGTTTACGCGCCTAACCTCCCCGTGGAACACGACGGGGCAGCCGGTGATCTCCGTGTCATGCGGGTTCGATCAGAACCAGCTCCCGATTGGACTCTCCTTTGTTGGGCGGCCCGATCAGGAGCTGGAGCTCTGCGACCTCGCCCATGCCTATGAGCGAGAGGCGGGATGGTACAAACAGACGCCAGACCTATAAGGTGGTCGAGGCATAAGAGATGCATGCAGGGGTGAAGCGAACTGTCGTCACGCAGGGAAAGGCCCTTTCACTTATGGACATCGGTGCCCCGGTCAATCGATATGACGCCCTGGTGATCGGCGGTGGGCCGGCGGGACTCTCCGCTGCCATCTATCTTGGGCGCGCGTGCCGCTCGGTCGTAGTCTTCGGATGCGAGCGTCCGGGCCGATCTCGTTGGGGTCAGTTCAACCAGAACTACCTCGGTTTTCCAGACGGCATATCAATCACTGATCTCACTGCCCAGGGACGAAAACAGGCCGAGAAGTTCGGGGCCACATTTGTCGAGGCCGAGGTGAAGACTCTCATGCATGAGGAGCATGGGTTTGCCCTCACTGCCGGTGAGCAGTCATACCGTGGGCGGGCGGTTGTCCTTGCGACAGGCGTGGACGATCAGTGGGCGGCGTTCCGGGGGTTCGAGGACTATATCGGAAAGACGATGCACTGGTGTATCGCCTGTGATGGCTACGAGATGCAGAGCCAAAGGGTCATGGTGGTCGGGAATGACGAACACGCGGCCGAAATGGCAATGCAGATGCTGGCCTTCCGGCCCGAGAATGTGACCGTGTTGACCAATCATGGTGCGCTAGGGCTTCTACCAGAGACCATCGCCCGCCTTCAGGAGCACGGTATCCGGTTGGTGGTTGACCGTATCATAGAGAGCCGTGCCAGGGAGCCAGGCGTCTTTGAGGCAATTGTGCTGCAAGGCGGTGAGGAGATCGAACTCGACCATCTCTTCAGTGTCCAGGGTGCCGTGCCGAACTCTGCGCTCGCTCGCTCGCTTGGGGTGGAGCTCAACGAGAGCGGCTACATTAAGGTGGATACGGAGGGAAGGACGAACGTTCTCGGTGTCTTCGCCGCGGGGGATGTCACCCGGCTCTTTTCCCATCAGGTGGTGACCGCTGCCCACGAGGGAGCATCCGCGGCGAGCGCAATCATCTACGAGCTCTACGAAAAGGACGAGGACGCATTCCGCGTGCAGGATTCTGCAATGGAAGTTCGGTAGTGTCCCTGCAGGCACTGCGCGCCGGTTCCGAATCGGTTCTGATATCCTGAGACTAGGTTTGGAAACATTGCCATCGATGCAAAGGAGACTCGATGATCCCCACATTGCCCTTCGGACGAACAGGCCACGAGAGCACGCGGATCATCTTCGGCGCCGCTGCCTTTTCGAGTGTGACGCAGGAAGAGGCCGATGGGACGATGGAGTTGATCCTCCAGCACGGGATTAACCACATCGACACTGCCGCAAGCTACGGTGATTCCGAGCTTCGTATCGGTCCGTGGATGTCAACCCATCGCGATACCTTCTTCTTGGCCACCAAGACTGGCGAGCGGACATACGGTGACGCCTACGACCAGATCCGGCACTCACTGGAGCGATTGCGAACGGACCAGGTTGACCTGATCCAGCTTCACGCGTTGCATACCGAGGAGGAGTGGCAGACAGCGTTCAGCGAGGACGGCGCATTGAAGGCGGCAATCCAGGCCCGAGACGAGGGTCTGGTCCGTTACATCGGTGTCACGGGACATGGTGTGGAGGTCGCCCGCTTTCATATTCGCTCGCTGGAGCAGTTCGATTTCGACTCCGTGCTGCTGCCTTACAACTTCCCGATGATGAAGAACGAGCAGTACGCGGCCGACTTCGAGGAGTTAATGGCAATCTGCCAAGAGCGGAACGTTGCGGTCCAGACGATCAAGGCGATCACACAGGCGCCGTGGGGAGACCGGGAGCAGACCGCCGCTACCTGGTATGAGCCGCTAAGGGACCAGGACGCCATCGATACGGCCGTCAGCTGGGTGCTCGGGCGAGAGGGCGTCTTCCTCAACACCGTAGGGGACATCCACGTCCTGCCGAAGGCCCTTGACGCCACAGAGCGCTTCACCTCCCGGCCGAGGGATGAGGAAATGACGAGACTGGTCGAGAGCTGGCAGATGGAGCCCCTGTTTACGTTGGAGCTCGATGTCGATAATACGCGCAAGCCTTGAGCCAGAGGGGGTCCGGCTGGTGGGCCCGGGGCG
>JAUJLY010000202.1 GCA_030447145.1 Thermomicrobiales bacterium | reverse complement strand
CATTTATTAAGGCCGTATACTTTCATGTTGTTTTTGGGGTGCTGCTTTTCGTCCTTACGCCCGGGCTCCTGGGAACCCGCCTGGGCCGGTGTACTGGTACCACCCCACTTGGTTTTGATGCGTATGTGGTCTTCTGGGCACTAAAAGGGGGTTAGGCAAAGAAAAAAACAAATAATCACGAGGGGGGGAATCCGCATCTGCTTTTGCCCCCCGTCGTTTCTATAAACATCTCAGGTTTCGAACTAATCTTTTCCCGCACCGCCACGCTCTTTGAACAGGCGCTCAACGCGCGTGTACGACATCCTCAGCGAGTCCGGCGCTGCCCTGCCTCGGCGCAAAAACGTGGTAATCGATGTTGGCGAAGGGGTTGTCACGATGTTCGAGTGCCGCCAGCATCTCAAATTCATCAGCCGTCATCTCGGCGCCACGCTCGGCAATATCGGCCAGCAAGTTGAATCTGTCAACGTGCTCGTTGAACCGCTGGCTGGCGTATTCATTCGCCTGCGCCGTGGTGACGAGGAACGGCCAATCGCTGCTCTCAAGCAGCAGCTATTCCCGGGCCGCCTGGTTCAGGACGTTGAGCAGCTCGCCGGTTGCGTCCGGATGCTCAGCAACCAGGGCTTCCATTCGCGACTCTGCTGCGTGAATAGCCGGCCACATCCACTCGGTATCAGGGTTCATCCACGTGAAATGGTTGCCCCCCATCCCCCAGCTCGACTCGGGCAGGATCATCACTTCGTCGCCACCATGCTCGTCGACCCAGGTCGATGCGGTCGTCAGGTCCACCGTATCCAGTTCCGCCAGGCCGCGGAGAACCGCCTTGAGCCAGTCAACTCCCTCGAACCACCAGTGCCCGAAGAGCTCCGTGTCGTAGTTGGAGGAGATGATCCCGTATTCGCCTGTTTCGTCCTTGTACTGCTGCAGCAACTCATCGACGAGATGCACGAAATGGCGCGCATGGTCCCCGATTCGCTGCTGGGCTTTCTCCGGGTTGTATGGTGGCTTGCTGCCGAGGTCCACCTCGGCGCCACCGACACGCCAGTACTGCATGCCGGAGACGCCGTCCTTGCGGTGGAACTCCCGGTACCATTCATCGCCGGGATAGCCGAAGGACCCGGACCAGACCTGCTGGCCAGTGCGGTTGTTGCGGCCGAGCACCGCGGTTTCTCCCGGCGCGTCTCCCACCCAATACGACTTGTAGGTCGTGCCAGGCTCCTGCTGTTGCTCCGCTGGCTGATTCACCAGCCTACGGCGCGGTGCTGCTCCGTAGATGCCCACTGCATCTCCGGCCGCCTTCCCGACCGGACGGCCCCCCTCGACGGTATGCGTCTCGCTGAAGAAGACGCGAATGTCCTGTGCGGCAAGGACGGACTCCAGACCCGGCCGGGTGATCTGAACACCGTTCTCCTCTTCAACAAAGGCGGGACGATAGGCACACTCGGGGAGCCAGAGTGCCTTTGGCCGTCGTCCAAAGTGCCCGATATACGCGTCGACGCCGGTCTGGATCTGCCCATAGATCGATGAGTCCCGGGAGAGAAGTGGCAGATACCCGTGAGTAGCGGCGCACGTGGAGATCTCCACGAACCCGCGATCCTGCAGGTCCTTCAGGGAACCAAGGAGATCTCCGTTGAAGCGGTCGCGGAACGCCGTGAGCGTCCGCGAGTACCAGTGATGGAAATGCCGGGCAAGCGCCATCAGTTCCTGGTCACCAGCCTCCTCAAATCGCTCGATGTCAGCGGCAGCCCACGCTGCTCGCTCTTCGGCATACGTCAGGAAGTGCTCGACGATCAAGGGATCAGCGAGTTGCTCGGCCAGGATTGGTGTCACGCTCACAGTGATCCGGTAATCCACGCCGTCCTCGGCCAAATCGTGGAGGGCCGTCCACAGGGGGACGTACGTCTCTGCAATAGCTTCGTGAACCCATTCCTCGCCATGTGGCCACATGCCGGCCTGCCGTGCATATGGCAGGTGGCTGTGGAGCACGAACGTGAACGCTCCATTTCCGTTAGTCATTGGCATCTCCTTACATCGCATTTCGCGTGCGAACTGCTGCGGTACCAGATGTTAGAGGCGGCAACATACTATTTTATCAAAGTGTTCGGCGTCATATCAGGTTCAAAAGGTAAATCGGTCGCCCGATTGTTATCAGGATACCCTGCCGGTCAACGCGCAAGGGCGCCTACCAGGATTTGGTAGCGCTGATCCCTGACTTCGGATCTGTATAGTCCCACGGATTCTCGGCGGCATCCGCAGCCACCCTCTCCATACGCCCATAGGTGTTGGTGAGGTCCCGCAGACCGTCTGCCATGGAGGGATCCAGCTGCGTTGGTAGCAGGCGCCAGGCCCAGTTTCCGGTGGCCGTCGCAGGTGTATTCATCCGGCCCTCGTCTCCCATCCGGAGGATGTCCTGCATCGGGGCGATCGCCGTGTCAGACACCGAAGCCCACGCCAGACGAAGCAAATCCCAGGCAATGTCATCGGCAGGACGCCCGAGATAGCGGCGCACCACGTGTCGCTCTTCTTCCGGCAGGGAGTTCCACCAACCCACGGTTGTCTGGTTGTCGTGTGTCGCGGTGTACGTGACGGAATGACGCTTGACGTTATGAGGCAGGTACATGTTTTCCGGATCGTCGTCGAATGCAAAGTGGAGCACATTCATGCCGGGCAGATCGAGAATCTCCCGAAGCGTCACAACGTCCGGGGTGATGATACCAAGATCCTCAACAATGACGGGGAACTCGCCCAGTTCCCTTTGCGCGGCCGCAAAGACCTCACCACCCGGTACGATCTCCCAGTGTCCCCCCGTTGCGTTCTCATCCCCGAACGGAACGTGCCAGGCAGCGGCAAAGCCCCTGAAGTGATCGATGCGGATGATATCGACCATATCTCGCGTTGCACGCAGCCGCTCAATCCACCATCGGTAACCATTCGCCTTCATCGCGGGCCAGTTGTACGTGGGGTTTCCCCAGAGCTGACCGGTGGAGGAGAAGAAATCCGGCGGTACACCGGCTACGAACGTAGGACGTCCTTCTTCGTCGAGCTGGAACTGGTCCTGGTTGGACCAGACGTCCGCGCTATCGAGTGCGACGAAGATCGGAATATCACCAATAATCTGGATTCCCCGCGCGTTGGCGTACGCCCGCACTTCCCGCCATTGTTGATGGAAGAGGAACTGCACGAACTCATGGAAGCGCACGTCGTCTGCGAGTTTCTCACCCCATGTCGCCACGGCTTCAGGCTGGAGGGTGCGAATATCCTTCGGCCAGTCCACCCAGGAACCGCCGCCAAGTGCATCCTTGACGGACACGAAAAGTGCGTAATCGTGTAACCAACTCGGCGCGCCGGATCGGTACGTCTCGAAGGCATCTCGCAGGTTAGACGACGCGCCGTCCTCCACGCGATCATACGCAAGCCGGAGCAATCGCATGCGAAACGGAGCCACCTGCTCGAAATCGACAGCATGCTTGGGGAACGCGTAGGCGGGCGCAAGCTCCTCTTCGGCCAACAGACCGTCCCCCTGGAGCCATGCCAGAGACACCATAAGCGGATTGCCGGCAAACGCCGATGGCGAGGAGTACGGCGAATTGCCGAAGCCGGTGGGCCCCAGCGGCATGACTTGCCACAGACGCTGACCAGCTCTCTCCAACCACTCCACAAAGCCAAACGCCGCCTCCCCAAAGTCGCCGATGCCGTGTGGTCCGGGCAACGATGTTGGATGGAGCAGAATCCCGCTCTCTCGGGGGAAATGCAAGGGATTATCCTTCCTGATTGATCCTGGTTATCAAATTTGCAAGGGAGATTGCCCCAGGGCCAGACGAACCCTGCGGCTCCTGGCACTGTCAGGCTTTATCACGTCCCCAACGTCCTGAAATCACTACTCGGTAACATCGAGGAACTCGAGTGCGACCCAGCCGGTTTCCTCGCCGACACGTACCTGTAGCCACTCGATCCCGTCCTCTCCTTGCCGAGTGACCGGCCCGCCGATCACCTCCACCACCGTGGAGACGTCGAGGGGAGCTTGCCCGATTAACTCACAATCGGTGCCCGGACCAGAACGGAAGTTCAGCTCACTGTTCACGCGATAGGTGGACGTCGCGCCGGTGAATGCGGGTACGTCTTCAACTTCGCAGCCGTCAACTACGGAGATCTCCCCGCCCGCCACCGCGGTGCCAGGTCCAGCATCGGGCGTGGAATCTCCGGCAACTGCCGGTGCCGGAGTTGCCTCCCCAGCTGCAGGGGTTCCGGCACTGGAGCCGGCTTGCGCAGGAGGAGGCGCACCGGTTGTGCCATCGCCTGTCGGAGGTTGATCAGCCGCTGGAGTGACATCCACCCCAGGGGTCGAAACGGCGAGGCCAGGAACAGGCGCTGCCAAACCCGCTGGCGTGGCATCTCCGGCAACCGGCGACGGCCCTACCTGATCGTCCGTCTCCAGAGCGGTCCCTGCCGCACCGGGCGACGATAAATCGATATTTGTCGATGGCTCCGGGGACCTGTTGTCCTCGTCCGAACCGTCGGTGCCCGATTCCTGCACGGTAGACTGGGCGGACGACGGCTCATCTGTTTCATTCGAGCCCTCGTCCGTATCGCCAATACCACACGCTGTCACGAGCAGGCAGAGCACTGCCGTCAAGGCGATCATCATCCCTCGATAGCGGTGCCCCTTTATCATTCGTTTGTTCCTATCTCCCTCCTCGTTTCGCGCCTCCCTCCCTCAACCACCGCGGCACACGCTGGCCGCGCAAGCCGCCAACCCTTCTATGGCTCCTCGAGGCTATCTCTCAGGATGTCCATATGTTCGAGGGCGAGCCCGGTGCCAATGGCCACGCATGAGAGAGGATCGTCTGCAACATAGCACGGCACACCGGTAACCTCGGTCAGCAGATCGGGAAGGTGACGCAGCATGGCGCCGCCGCCGGTCAGGATCATGCCCTTGTCGATGATGTCCGAAGACAGCTCCGGGGGCGTCTCCTCAAGCACGGCTCGAACCGCGCCGATGATCGCCTCCAGCGGTCCGGTTATCGCATCAGTCACCTCGCTGGCGTGAATCTGGATCGTTCGTGGAAGTCCCGCGACCTCGTCACGCCCTCGAACTTCCATGACCTTGTCGTCATCCAGCGGCATGGCACTGCCAATGGCAATCTTCACTTCTTCGGCGGTGCGCTCGCCGACACGGAGGTTGTACTTTCGTTTGATATGGTTGCTGATCGCGTCGTCGAACTTGCTCCCGCCGACCCTCAGTGACCGCGCGACTACGATGCCGTTAAGCGAGATAACTGCAACTTCGGTCGTGCCACCGCCGATATCGATGATCATGTTGCCGGAAGGATCCGCCACCGGAACTCGTGCACCGATTGCGGCCGCGAGTGGCTCACTGATGAGATAGGCCCGGCGGGCGCCGGCGTTCAAGGCCGACTCTCGCACGGCACGTCGCTCCACGCCGGTAACGCCGGCCGGAACACAGATCATCACATCAGGTCGAATGAGGGAAAAACGTCCGACTGCCTTGTTGATAAAGTACTCAAGCATCTTCTGGGTGACGACATAGTCGGCGATCACGCCATCCCGCATGGGTCGCACCACTTCGATCGTCTCTCGGGGCTCGCGGCCCAGCATGTCGCGAGCCTCAATCCCGACCGCCTTTACCTTCCCGTCCTTCGCCGAGATCGCGACCACGGAAGGTTCATTGATTACCACACCTCGGCCGCGCACAAATACCAGCACGTTCGCGGTTCCCAGGTCGATTCCTACTTGTTTCGGCATGCACTGGTCCTCTGATTCCGGATCAGGGTTAAAGGCTTCCTAGTATGTCAGGAGGGACGACCCGGCTTTGAGAACGTCTGACCTGACGCCGGGCACACAGATCACCGGAATGCGCAGCCCTGTTCATTGGAGCAGAGCGCATACCGCTGTGATCAAGGGTATACCAGTGCTTGCTAGCGGTGCACGCAATGCACAAACACATAGTGACCGGCGCAGCAGCATTGCGCCTTCAACGTCAAGACCAGAATGCTTTACACCACGGTATCAACGAGGGCGAGAAACTCTTCCAGT
>JAUJLY010000201.1 GCA_030447145.1 Thermomicrobiales bacterium | reverse complement strand
TGCCTATGGAGAGATGATCCTTCGCGACCTGGACCGCGTCCGGGAGGCTTTCCGTCGCACCGATGTGCTGCCTCTCGGCTCTGCCGCACTTGCCGGTGCGACCTATCCACTGGATCGGGAAAGCGTAGCCGCCGATCTTGGCTTTGCCCGGATCTCGGCGAACAGCCTCGATGCGGTTTCTGATCGTGATTTCGCACTCGATGCCCTGTACGCTTGTTCCCTGATCTCGTTGCATGTTTCCCGGCTCAGCGAGGAGATCATCCTCTGGTCCTCCGGCGAGTTCCGCTACATTGAGATCGCTGACCGTTTCTCCACCGGCAGCTCGATCATGCCGCAGAAGAAGAATGCAGACATCGCCGAGCTTGGACGAGGCAAGACTGGCCGCATCTTTGGCGACCTTCTTGCGTTATTGACGACGATGAAGGGTCTTCCGTTGGCCTATAACAAGGACATGCAGGAGGACAAGGAAGGGTTGATCGACGCTGTCGATACCATCCTTGCCGTGCTGGATGTTTTTCCACCCATGCTCGAGTCCCTGACGGTGCATGGTGATCGCACAGCCAGGGCGGCCATCGAGGATTTCACACTCGCGACCGACGCGGCGGATATGCTGGCCGAGGCCGGGGTGCCATTTCGTGAGGCGCACGAGATCGTCGGGTCGCTTGTCGGCCGATGTATCGCCGAAGGCAAGACCTTTGCCGATCTCACTGATGAAGAGTGGTCAGGTGTTCACCCGGTGTTCGCTGATGAACGACCGCCTCTCGATGGGGGGGCGAGTGTGGCCCTGAGAGATGTCCCGGGCGGCACGGCGCCCATCCGGGTTGCCACGGCGGGTGAGCGCCTCGAGAGCGACATCGCCAGCCATCGGGAGTGGGTGGTCCACCAGGGCCGGATGCTCGAAGCTGTGTTTGCTCCGCCGTCCATCTGATATTGACATTCCTGTTGCCATGTTTTGGAGAACGACTTGAGTTCCACGATTAATGCATCTAAGCGCGTGCGTGAGCTTGTTGCCGATGCCGTCCAGGCGCGGCGGGTAATCCCGGCTCCACGCGCGACGTACCGCCTCCAGTTCAATCACACCTTCACATTTGCCGATGCCATAAAGCTGGTGCCGTACTTCGCCGACCTCGGTATCAGCCACGTCTACGCCTCGCCGATCTTCAAGGCGGCACCGGGGTCGATGCACGGGTACGACGTCGTCGACTATGGGGAGATCAATCCCGAGATCGGGACACGTGAGGACTTCGACCGCTTCGTCTCGGAGCTGCATCAGCATGGCCTTGGCCTGATCCTGGACTTTGTCCCCAACCATATGGGGATCGAGAAAGGCGCCAACGCCTGGTGGCAGGATGTCCTCGAGAACGGGCAGATGTCGCGCTACGCCGAATTCTTCGATATCGCGTGGAGCCCATTGAAGCGGGAGTTGCAGGGCAAAGTGCTGCTGCCGTTCCTGGGCGGCCAGTATGGAGAGGTGCTGGAGCGCGGCGAGCTTGCGCTTGTGATGGAAGATGGCGGTTTCCTGATCCGCTACTTCGACACGCCGTTCCCCATCGATCCCCGCACGTGGCCCTTTATCCTTCGCCGCGCTCAGGAAGCGGTGGAGGGTTTACTGGCTCCTGATGATCTCGACCTGCTCGAGTTCGAGAGCGTCATCGCTGCGCTGGAGCATCTTCCTGTCGCCGGGATCGACGAGCCCACCGCCGACGCCATCGCAGCGCGTCATCGCGAGCATGTGGTGGCGTGCCACCGGCTGGATGAGCTGGGCAAGCGGTGCGACGTGATCAACGATGCGATCAGCGGGGTCGTTGAGGCGCTGAATGGCGAGGTAGGCGATCCCCGATCCTTCGATGCGCTCGATCACCTGTTGAGCATGCAGCCCTATCGCCTGTCTTACTGGCGGGTGGCGGCCGAGGAGATCAATTACCGCCGGTTCTTCGCGATCAACACCCTGGCGGCTATCCGTCAGGAGGAGCCGGAGGTGTTCGAGGAGACGCACCGGCTGCTCATCTCCCTTCTTGTCGAGGGGTCGATCGATGGTGTGCGCTTTGATCACCCGGATGGCTTGTGGAACCCGGAGGGGTACTTCCGGGCTGTCCAGGAAGCCACCATCCGCGAGGAGGTGCGCCGGAGGTTAGCCCCGGAGACGGACGATGAGTGGGAGTGGCTGGAGCCCGATCTCGATCTCGCGATCGAGGAAGCACTGAACCAGATCCGCGAAACGGACCGGCATTGGCCCGTCTACGTTGTGGGGGAAAAGATCCTCGAGCATGGAGAAGTTCTCCCCACGGGCTGGGAGATCGCCGGGACGGTTGGCTACGAGTTCGCCCAGGCGGCGACCGGGCTCTTTGTCGATCCCGAGGCGCGAGCCCTGTTTGACAAGGTCTATACCCGGTTCACGGCAGACAACATACGCTTCCCGGAGCTCGTCTACGAGATGAAGCAGCGGATGATGCGGGAAGCGTTTCCCAGTGAGGTCAACGTCCTGACGAATGTGCTGAACCGCATTTCGGAGCGTGATCGCCATTCCCGGGACTTCACGGTCAACAACCTGCGCGCGGCGCTTCGCGAGGTGATGGCCTGCTTCTCGGTCTATCGCACCTACACAACTTGCGATGAGTTCGGTGTGGCGGATCGGGACAGGAAGTACATCGAGGCCGCCGTGGCCCAGGCGAAGAGGCGCAACCCCGGGACCGATGCGTCGGTCTTCGATTTCGCGCAGGAGGTCCTGTTGCTGCATCAGACCGACAATCCACGGGAGCGCTACGACCAGCGTTGCCACTTTGCGATGAAGATGCAGCAACTCACTGGTCCGGTGATGGCCAAGGGTCTTGAGGATACGGCCTTCTACCGCTTCAACCGGCTGACGTCGCTCAACGAGGTGGGCGGTGACCCGGCGAAATTCGGCACCAGCGTCGACGAGCTCCACCGGCAGAACAGGGCACGGTGGCGAGATTGGCCAGAGTCGATGATCAACTCGTCCACGCACGATACCAAGCGGTCGGAGGATGTGCGGGCCAGGATCAGCGTGATCAGTGAAAGGCCAACCGAATGGCGAGCCGCGCTGAACCGCTGGAGCCGCATGAACCGGAAGCTCAAGACCAAAGTGGACGGCGCGCTCGCACCGCATCCCGTCGATGAGTACCTGATCTACCAGACGCTGCTCGGCACATGGCCGCTGGGGGGGCTGGAATCGGTGCACGATACGTACGTGGAGCGGATGCAGGAGTACATCATCAAGGTGGCCCGGGAAGCCAGCCGGTTCACGAACTGGGTGAATCCGAACGAGGCGTACGAGGAAGCGTCACGCGCCTTCGTTTCCGGGACGCTGGATGCGAAGCGATCCGCTGCATTCCTCGACGACTTCCGCACTTTCGTAGAAGCGAGGATCGATCCGGGCCTGATCAACGGGCTTTCCCAGCAGGTCCTGAAGCTCACGTCGCCCGGTGTGCCGGATATCTACCAGGGCACGGAATTCTGGGATGACAGCCTGGTGGATCCCGACAATCGCCGTCCGGTCGATTTCGATGCCCGCACGGAGGCGCTCGCCGGGCAGGAGAGCGTTCCGCTCGGGGATCTTGTTGAGCGACGAACCGATGGCCGGATCAAGCTGGCCGTGACGTCTCGACTTCTGGCGATCAGGCGGGAGCACAAGGCGCTCTTCGCGGAGGGTGACTACGTACCCGTCCACGCCGAGGGCCGGGCAGCCGAGCATCTTGTCGCCTTCTTGCGAAAGCATGGCGGCATGGAGTTACTTGTCGTGGTGCCGCATCTGGTGATGAAGCTGGCAGGATCCGGTGACGTACTTGATCCGCAGATCTGGGATGGAACAACGATCCCGGATGCCGGTGATGGCGTCTGGCGCGATCTGTTGGGTGACCGGGAGATTGCTGCAGGTGATCTCGCGGTAGGTGAGTTGTTTGAGACGTTGCCCCTCAGCGTGCTGATTCGGGGCGAGGAGGGGCGCTGAGATGACAACAGCGAGCTGGCGTCCCGCATTCGGGGCGCAGATCGTGAACAGCGGCGTCCGCTTCTCCGTATGGGCGCCGAATGCCGAGGCTGCCGAGCTGGAGTTGCTGGTGACTGGCGGCTCTCGCACCGTGGAGATGACGCGTGACGCCGACGGCCGGTTTGAAACGTTCGTACCGGATATCGGGGCCGGGGCTCGCTACCTGTACCGGCTGGACGGCGGAGATGGGAGGCCGGACCCATACTCGCGCTTCCAGCCGGAAGGTGTCCACGGCCCGTCCGAGGTCGCGGATCCCATCAGGTTCAAATGGACCGACAGTGGATGGCCTGGTATCACCTGCGAAGGGCTTGTGATCTACGAGCTTCACATCGGGACGATGACGCCGGGAGGCACATTTCTCTCGCTTATCGACGAACTGGCCGAGCTGAAGAGCTTGGGCGTTACGGCGATTGAGCTGATGCCCGTAGCGCAATGCCCGGGACGGTGGAACTGGGGCTACGATGGGGTCGATCTGTTCGCGCCATCGAACGCCTATGGCACTCCGGACGAGTTTCGCCGGCTCGTTGATGCCGCCCACGGGGTCGGACTCGGCGTAATCCTCGATGTTGTCTACAACCACCTTGGTCCCGAGGGGAACTATCTTGGCGTCTATGCCAGCGATTACTTCAGCACCGTCCATGAGACCGGCTGGGGAGCGGGGCTCAACTGGGATGGCGAGAAGTGCGAGTTCGTTCGGCAGTTCGCGATCGATAATGCCTGTTACTGGATCACTGAGTTCCATATCGACGGGCTCCGCCTCGACGCGACCCATGCGATCATCGACGACAGTCCCGTTCACCTCGTGCAGGAGTTGACCAGCAAGGCACGAAACGTAGACGGCGAGCGGGAGATCTTCGTAGTCGCCGAGGACGGCAGGCATGAGATCACTCGAGCCCGTGCAATCGATAAGGGTGGCGAAGGGCTGGACGCGATCTGGGCCGACGACTTCCATCATGACGTTCGTGTTCACCTGACGAACGCCCATGAGAACTATTACCAGTACTACAAGGGCTCGACCACCGACATCGCGACAGCGATCAACAAGGGATTCGGTCCGCTGACGATCAACAAGAAGGACGTGACGCCGATCAGCCCTGAGGATCCGGCGTCCGCTTTTGTCTTCTGCATCCAGAACCACGATCAGGTCGGCAACCGGCCGTTTGGCGACCGCCTGCATCATGACATCAACGCTGACCGGTACGCCGTGGCATCCACGATGATGCTCTTTGCACCGGAGACTCCAATGCTCTTCATGGGCCAGGAGTTCTCGGTCTCGACACCATTCCTCTACTTCACCGATCATCCCGAGGAGCTTGGGAAACTGGTGACCAACGGACGCCGCCAGGAGTTCTCCGGGTTCAGCATCTTTGATGATCCGGCGCTGACCCAGTCGATCCCCGATCCGCAGGCCGAGTCTACGTTCTATAGCTCAAAACTGAAGCTGGAAGAGCGGCAGCGGAACGCGGGTATCTACGAGCTGTACAAGACGCTGCTGGCACTCCGGCACGACGATGACGTCCTGAAGCACAACGACTGGCAGAAGTCGCACGCAAGCGCGATCTCGGCGGAGATGGTGGCAGTCCACCGCTGGTGGGGGACGGAGCAGCGGTTGCTGCTGGCGAACTTCGGGCCGGAGGTCCGCCTCACGGTCAAGGATGTTGAGGCGTTCGCGCCGATGTTCTCCCGGCCGTGGAACCTGATACTCTCGACGACCGGCGCACAGTTTGGGGGCAGTGGCGACGTGCCCGAGATCACTGGTCTGCTCGGTGAGCGCTGTGTGACTGTTCCAGCACGATCGGCCCTGATCTTCGCGGTAGGGGACTAGCGCGATAGTGCGCCGAGAGGACATCGGTCGGTGTGGCGACTCAGTGGACTGACAAAAGTCTTTGCGCACCACACTCCCGATGATTCGGGGCAGACGTGAGGCTGTGCTGCTCAACGGTGATGGTCGGGAATTTCTGCGAATCCGGTTAGGGCGCCTTAACACGCCGGGGATCAGCCGGAAGCGGCTGGATGGATACGAGAAACGCGCCCGGAGGAACCCTCCAGGCGCGCTGCCTT
>JAUJLY010000200.1 GCA_030447145.1 Thermomicrobiales bacterium | reverse complement strand
AACCGGGCTGCTGGAATAGAATTCGGCTACGTCGGCAATCGGCATCAGGGGATTGACGAACCGTGTGCGTGAATGGCAATTCTCCTGCACAAGCGAGCGAACGCGCTCGACCTGGCCATCGTCGACACCGATCATCAGCGTCGCATTACTCTCGCGCAGGAATCCGCCAGCGCTGTTGATCTGCGTGGCGCGGAACCCGTGGGTGGTTAGCGCTTCCAGCAGTGGCTCTGCATCTTTTCCCTGGACAACGGCGATCACGAGCTTCATGACATCACATCCTCGGCAGCGCGATCATACCACTCCCGGATTTGGCACAGCGAACCTCCCAAGTACGCGCCTCTGTACGTCAGTGTGCATCTTTCGGGCAACCGTTGCCACGTCTTCCCGGCCGTCAATAATGCTCCAGCCCTCCGGATTCGCCTTCGCAAGATGCAGGAACGTAGCCCGTACCCGCTCGTGAAACTCCCGTGACGCAAGGTCGATCCGATTAACCAGGGAGGGATCGGCGTGTCTCCGCCTGAGCCCTATATCGACCGGGACATCGAGGAGTATCCGTAAATCCGGTTCCAGACCACCCGTCGCAAACTTTTGGATGGGCAAGAGCTGCTCAAGTGGAATCCCGTGTCCTCCCCCCTGATAGGCCAGGGTCGAATCCACGAATCGATCGCAGACCACGGCAACCCCGGCGTCAAGGGCAGGAAGAATGCGTGCGCGGACATGCTGCGCGCGACCAGCCGCCAGCAAAAGCACTTCCGCCTCCGGGAGAATCGCCACACTGTCCGTGCCTAGAAGAATCTCCCGGAGGGCATCACCAAAGCCGGTCCCTCCTGGCTCGCGGGTACGGAGGACATCCCAGCCCTGCTCCTCAAGGAAGGATACGAGAAACGCTGCCTGAACGGACTTCCCCGCACCCTCCGGGCCCTCCAGTGTGATGAATGGAGCCCGCACCTACTGCATGCCCCGCCGATAGATCTCCACATGCCGGAATGGATCACGGCCCCGGCTCCTCGAAGCTAGGTTGTACCGCTCCGCCATTTCGTGCTGCATCCGTCGAATCGGCGGCGCTTGCGGACGAAGTGCTGTCGCTGGCGCTCCCTGCATAACCGCAGAGATCACCTCTTCCGCCTCCGACATGGCGATGACCACGTCGTTCGTCCGGCGCTCCCGTCTGCTGGGCGCGGGTTCGTCCGCGACGTCGCCGTCATCCTCCTGCTCCTCGATCCTCGCCTGCGGGAAGATCGACATCAGGACATTCTCCATCTGCGTATTCGTGTTCGACCTCAGCACATACACGGGAATGCCTCGTACCTCGGCATCCCGAACAGGTTGTGCCTTTTGACGATATGCGTTTTTGAGCGTCAGCACGATGTCTGCGTCTCGCTCGGCCCGTACGATGACAGCCGGGACCTTCAAGCGAGAGATCGATTGGTCCAACCGGTTCCTGCTCACTCCGAATGGAAAGATTCTCAGCGGCTTGTCGTCGGTCCCACGGCCCTTGGCGAACGCCGTAACAGCCGGCGCCACTGCTCGCGTCTCCTCGTGGACCGCTTCATTGGCATCGCCCGCTGTGAGGTGTCGAGAGCCTCTGGAGAGAGATCCTGTCGATCGCTCTTCATCCCGGGACTCCGCACTTGCAAATATGTCGGCGAAGTTCCGCTCTCCGCGATCGTTCGTGGCGCGCGGAGCATTCCGCGAAGACGCGTTAACGACCGACGGTCCCCGTCTTGGTGCACTGGGATCCCGGCGGACATCCTGTGAAGAACTGGTCTCGATTGTGCCATCCAGCTTGCGGTGCCGGTGCTCCGACCGAACAGGGGCGCCGCGCAAGAGGGCGTCGACGGTCGCCGCCACATCGAGATGCACCACGACCTCGTCCCGATCGACAAGTTCCACCATCACCCCGAATGTCGGGGGGGCCTTGCGCTCCAGGATCGATTTCTGCGTACCGCGCCGACGCGCTTCCTCATCCGACAGTGTGACTGACTGGATGCCTCCAATGAGATCGGTGAGCGTGGGGTTGAGCATCAGGTTTTCGAGGCTGTTACCATGCGCCGTACCAATCAGCTGGACGCCTCGCTCTGCGATTGTGCGGGCCGCCATCGCCTCCAGCTCGGTACCGATCTCGTCGATCACGACGACCTGCGGCATGTGGTTCTCGACCGCCTCGATCATCACCGCATGCTGTGCCGTCGGCGTCGGAACCTGCATGCGGCGGGCGCGACCGATGGCCGGATGCGGAATGTCTCCGTCACCCGCAATCTCGTTGCTGGTGTCTACAACGATCACGCGCTTCCGTAACTCATCCGCCAGGACCCGGGCCGTCTCGCGCAGCAGTGTCGTCTTGCCGACACCTGGACGACCGAGGAGCAGCACACTCTGCCCCGACTCGATGAGATCGCTGATGATCGCAATCGTGCCATAGACGGCGCGCCCGATTCGGCACGTCAGACCAACGATTTCGCCGGACCGGTTCCGGATCGCCGAGATCCGGTGGAGTGTCCGCTCGATCCCCGCCCGATTATCGTCGCCGAACTGGCCGATGCGCTCAGCAACATGCCCAAGATCGGCGCGAGAGACATCCAAGTCGCCAAGATCGATCTCGTCATGTTGAAAACGGGCTTCTGGTGGTCGTCCCAAATCCAGCACTATTTCAATGAGTTCGCCAGACTCGTGGTTGTCTTGAAGCTGGATCACTCGTCGTGAAATCGCCTCCGGCAACACCTCAAGTAACTCACGGATATCGTCCGTTACCTCGGTCTCGGCAGCCGATCTGGTGTGCTCTTCGGGCAGCGCTTGAGGAAAACTACTCAATTCACTCTCCGTCTGGTAGATAGGTGACGGTCGTCAATGGTACGACTACTCACCCGCTTCGAAAGCGCCAAGTGCCTCAGTTCGCCTGTCTTCAGGAGCCAGTACCCCTTCCTGCGTGTAATACCTGTCCACGGTGCCTTGAAAAAACGTCGGTACGCGCTTCACTGCAGGCTCTTTCTGTGAGTCGGCGACCGAATAATGTGCCGCCATCACAGAGGACCGCACCGATGCAGTCGTATAGCGGATGTGAACCTCCTGCTCTGTTTGCGCAACGAACCCCAGATCCTCGAGCACAGCGGCAAGCTCCGATTGGTAATGCCGAACCACGACGTACACCAGGCGCGAAGGGAGTGTTGCCAATTCCCGAAAAACGGAGGAAAGCAATGCCGGGAGGACATCTCGGTGGTCAGGCAACACCATGAGCTCGACAATGTGCGCATCCCTTCTGGTGATTGCTCTCGCATAGGCCACCGCCAGGTGGTGATCTGCTACAAGCCATCCCCGGCATCCATACCCCCTGCTACGCAAGACGGCGTCCACATCCCAGCTATGGCTGGTGAGCGCCTCGGCGTACTGCACATCCCGCGGCGTGGATTGCAGGTAGAGTTGGTGAATCGCCCAGACATCAGCCTGCTCCTGGAGTCTGACCCCGCGAGCAGCCGGGAGAACGGGCACTGAAGGCGACGCCATCACGAGTTCCCGTCCGTAAGGCGTAAAGCCAATTTGCCGCATCGGTTGCTGGATGGGACACTCCGCTTCGAGACGTGCATAGAGCCGCTTCACACCGCTCAACCCCGCTGCCTTGATCGCATGACGGACCAACTCAAGAACGACAGGCTCGGGATCGTAGACACCGGCATTTGTGCCGATTGATTCGGCGATCCATCGCTGGTCCGGCCCAGCGACACGGAACTGCACAAACCCAAGCAGACGCCGATCTTCCTCATTGGTCGCCACGAAGACGGGTTGGTCTTCTCGCGAGAACGGCAAGTATCCGCGCAGTGTCGCCCGGGCCGGATCGCTATCGGTGCGCGAGCTGCCTAGCCGATTCAACTCGTAGCGGGAGGAGAAGCGGGAGAGCGAGAGCAGATCTGTGAAACCAGCCCGGCGCACTGCAATCCGCACACTCGGTATGCCGCGATTAGCTGCCAGGCTCACGTCTTCTGAGGGCACCTGTCGATAGGGCGCTTGGTCGTGCATGCCGGCCTGGTGGGCGACTTCATCACCCTGGCGGTCATGAGTTGCGGGTAACAGTAGAACGTCACGTACGGGGTGACGACCCAGATTATCCATTGACTCGATTCTAGCGATTCTCGCTACAGGACTCAACCCCCAGAGAGCCCAATTCCTGAACCAATCCGGGCCCGGGCGATCAAAGTACGCGCCGGCCGACCATTGCTCGACCGAGAGTCATCTCGTCCGCGTATTCAAGGTCGCCGCCAACTGGCAGCCCACTCGCGGGGCGGGAGACATTTACTCCCAGGGGCGTGAGGATCCGGTGGAGGTACGTTGCGGTCGCCTCGCCTGGCAGGTCAAGGTTGGTAAAGACCACGATCTCTTCGGGCTTCTCGTGCTCTACCCGCTCCACCAGCTCCCGGATCTTCAGCTTGTCTGGTCCAATACCATCGACAGGGGAGATCGCTCCATGGAGCACGTGATACTTGCCGCGGTACTCGTTTGTGCGTTCGATGGCAACGATGTCCAGTGGTTTCTCTACCACGCAGATGACGTGCTCCCGTTTCTGGTCGGCACAAATGTCACACGGATCGGACTCCGTGACGTTGAAGCAATTCGAGCACAGCCGGATTCGCTCCTTGACTTCAAGGATTGCCTCGGCGAGCGCCAACGCATCGTCGCGCGATGTGCGCAGCAAATGAAACGCCAATCGGGAGGCCGTCTTTGGACCGATTCCCGGCAACTTGGATAGCTCTTCAATGAGTTGGGCAACGGGCGGAGCCGTCGCGGAGCCATATCGTGATGCCATGAAGTTCCTCGTCATTTATGGAACATCTGTTCTCACAGACGTTAATTGAAGTGTATCACTTTCCAGATTTTTCTGATATGCTGGCCGTGGGAATCACTTATTCGGCGATCCGTCGCTCAAACGATTTCGTCTCACCCTCACCGGGTGTCCGTATGGATGGCGACATTGCCGTATGGCGCAGAGCGCCAGGGTCTGCATCAAAGGATCGGGCTTCAACAAAGCTCGGCCTTGCAACGATAGATTCGTTACGGGACTCGGAGGCCAGAGATGGAGTTCAGTGATAAAACGTTGACCTGCCGCGAGTGCAGCAAGCCATTCGTGTGGACGGCCGGCGAGCAAACCTTTTACAAGGAGCGCGAGCTTATCAATGTCCCGGCGCGCTGCACAGAGTGCCGGTCGAATCGCAAGGAACGACTGGGCCTGCAACGGCAGCCGATCACCGAAGTGGTCTGTGCGGAGTGTGGGCTGACGACAACTGTTCCGTTCGTCCCCAGAAATGGTAAGCCAGTCTACTGCTCGACGTGCCTTGCCGGTGTGCGAGTGCAGGAAGAAGCCAGGCGACCCTCCGCAGCTGGAGCGTCAGTATAAAGGGCGAATTCCAGTGAACCAAACGCCCGCGACGAAATTCGTCGCGGGCGTTCTATTTTTGGCAGGCGACACAGGAGCATCACGACTATTCCTCGAAGCTGACCAAGACCGGTCGTCCCTTTGCCCCATCTGCCGGGCCGATCACGCCGTCGTCTTCCATTTGCTCTATGATCCTTGCAGCCCGGTTATAACCGATCCGAAGGCGACGCTGGAGCATCGAAGCTGACGCCGTTCCCTGCGCCCGCACGATATCGAGGGCCTGCTGCATATACGGTTCTTCCTCGCCATCATCTTCGCTGTCACCACCATATCCCCCCTTGGACTCCTTCGAGCTTGGCAGGTCCATCCATTCTGGGGCGTATTGCGGAATAGGGGAGACGGTATGCCAATGATCGACGATGGAGTGCACGTCATCGTCGATGAACGCTCCCTGGATACGTGTCGGCTTCGCCTCGTCCGGCGGCAGGTAAAGCATGTCGCCGCGTCCCAACAGTCGCTCGGCTCCTGGCATATCCAACACGACCCGGCTATCGATCATGGAAGAAACCGCGAACGCAATCCGGGCCGGCACGTTGGCCTTGATTAAACCCGTCAGCACGTTCACCGAAGGACGCTGCGTCGCGATGATCAGGTGGATCCCGGTCGCGCGAGCCATCTGCGTCAGCCGGGCAAGCAAGGTCTCGACCTC
>JAUJLY010000199.1 GCA_030447145.1 Thermomicrobiales bacterium | reverse complement strand
ATGGCTCGGGAATCTGGAAGTCAGGAGCGATGAAACCGTACTTGGCACTGAGGACCACCCAGGCATCCCCGAACCGCTCGGCGTAGGCGCGATTGAGCTTGAACGGCGCGCCGATGTATGCATCGGCGGCGCGTGCCGGTCCGTGGCGGGACCGTTTGTCCCAGATCTTGCTCTGCCCGCAGGGAACGATGATCAAGACCGTCTGCATGCGGGGCGGGCCTTTCTCGTCACGAGAGTCGAATGTCCCATTGTCCCTGAATCGTGACCATCATGGTGCTCAGCGGGCATCGCCCGCACATCACCAGCGGCCATCGACGCGTCGAGGTTAGCGACAGCATTGGTGCGGAGCGGAGCGGCGCCCGCCTCTGCAACAGGAGGACTCATCCGTCTCGGTGTGCTCGGTCATTCCCGCACCGGGTCGCCATGGAAGCGATACGAACACCCGTCTGTGTAGCGGCTACAATGCGCTTTTGCCCCGAGCCCACCCACGCGCTTTTGCCCCGAACCCACCGCCCACCGCGGCGACGCTCCAGCGCGGGCTCACAGTCATGGGCGTAGGGTACAGCCCCCGCCCCCGCATCACCTCGGCCCGGTGACGCATCCACCGTCCGGACAGAGCGGCACGGAAACCAACATACGCGTCTTCACCGAGAATACCCGGGCAGGCGGAAACACGCCCGGCCGATCCTCAGCCTGGCTCGGAGCCTGATGCCGCACTCACCGGAAACAGGCAATGTGTGCGGAGGATGATCCGGCACAGTGAACGTCGCCGCAGAACGGGTCAGAGCTCAACGCTTCGCGGCGGACTTGGTGGGCTTCCAACCCTTGCGGATGGTGTCGCGGATGTCCTCATACGATTCGCCGCGATCCCGCGCCTCGGTGATCGCCGGGGCGAACACGCTCTCGTAGAACGCGGCGCCCATGCGGGCGCTGATATCGTGGTCAAACGTCTCGTCCGTCTGGAGTCCGTCGCCGACAGACCGGAATAATGCCTCCGGCTCCTCGTCCGCATGGTCGCCGCGAGACGATGCCTTCGCGCGTTCGGACTGCCTTCCGAACCGTCGGGCGGCGACGACCTTGGCAAGCCAGATTCCATAGCCCTTCGCCTCGTTCTCGGCGTACCCCTTGTCCAGGCGCTCCTGCCGTGAGTACTCGGCGAACACGTCAAACCGTCGGATGGCGTTCTGTGAGGCCGGTGGCTCGTGCAGCTCGTCATGGTGGTCACGTCGGGTCATGGCAGTGTCTCCCGTGGCCTCCGGACCTTCAGAGACGATCCCGCGTCACCGGGACGCACCTTGACGCCTTCAGGGCATGCCCCGGCGTCGAACGTGTCCCGTCTCTTGCGGGCAGGCGATGGAGTGCGGATCAGGCGCCGGTGTCGTTCCCGCGGCGCTGGTCATCACGTTCTCTAGAATCGTCGTCGTTGCCCAGGACGCCGCCGAGATCGTCCAGGAAACCTGCGTTTTCCTGGCCTTCCACCACGTCCTCGTCCAGGCCGACATCCTGCTCGTCACGCACCCGCCGCTCGTTCTCCTCGATCTCACGTTGGACATCGCGGTCAGACATGATGGGCTCCTTTTTCGCGTAGCTGTTGGGAAGATGTAGGAACGCGCCGCTGATGCCCGCGGTTTCCGCAGAGACCGTGCCGTCAATAGGCCGTCACGTTGATTCATCGAGCATGGCGTCTCTTGGGCCGACGGCTCCGCCGGTGGAGCGTTCGAAAGGCAGACGAAGTGGAAGGAACCGGCTCGACAATTGGTGCCAATCGCCAAGGTTGCCTTGCAGCGTGTCCAGATGATGGTGGTGCCCCGGATGATTTAGTGACGCCGGACGGAAGCGGAAGGTGGAGCTGCGAGCAGCCGGAAAGGGTCCATCCAGAGGCGGGGAAGCAGCAAAGCGACAAGGCGCGAAGAATAGTCAATGAATAAAGGAACAGAAGGGGCGGGAGGCAGAGCATGGATCCCAGAAGGATCCCGAAGTGTTCAAGCGGGAGATTCTTCCTATGCTGCAAGACGTGTCACTGGGTATGATGGCGAAAGCTACCGGACTGTCGGAGCAGGATTGCTCGCTAATACGACGTGGGGGCTATGTGCCACATGGGCGACAAAGGCAACCCCTCACGAACAAGATTGCCTCGGCACATTGACCCTAGTTTCGCGATGAATTAGAGGACCGTGGAGAACTGCAGCCAACGACCTTGGCTTCAAGATCGCCGAGACATGATAGGGCAGTCAGAGCAGGAGTGGTAGATGGGCGTCAAGCAAACTGTCTTTGGTAGTCGAGCTGAGCGATCAAACTACCAGAAGCTTGAAAGCCGCTGGGGCGAGAAGTATGACCTCTGGCACAATCTCCCCTTCCTGAACATCTTTACCCGCGAGCCGCTAATTGATCCTGATAGCCTGGACCTTCGGCCGCTGGTGATCTCGGATCTCGACTGGCAACGACTGAAGAAGACAAGCGTCGATTACGTGCTCTGCGACCGGGAGCGTGACAAGCCAATCGTCGGCATTGACTTCGACGGCATTCAGGACGGCTTCAGCACCGGTCGTGAATACCGGCCAGGTGTCGAGAATCCGTCACCGTGGCGTCATCTGATTACGACACTGAAGCTGAAGGTCGCACACGGCTCGTTGTTTCCGTACTTTGTCGTAGGCTCTCGGTACTTCGCTGATCTCTCGCCTCGCGTTCAGCTCTGCATTGTTGATGGCGTCATCGGCGAAGTGCTGGCCAAGAATGCGACGTCCGAGCGATTCGCGCATGGGTTTACAGCAGCTGACGCCGGAATGACCGATTCGGAATGGGACGCGCTGCCGCCGTGGGATCAAGACGAACTGATTCAAAACTTCGCAATCTCCGTCGAGGTTGGGAACAACTTTGAGCACAACCCGATCCATGTCGAAGCTGCAAGGCTCTGCGATGAGCTCGGATGGCCGTCAACCTCGCAGCGCTTCGTGGATCCACCGGGCGTGCAACGAAGTTCGGATGGTCGCCGCCTTCAAGATTCACTTGTTTGGGGAGCTGAATGCGTCATCAGGACGCAAGACGTCGGCTCCATCACTCGAACGGCCTGGATGCCGAACTTCGATGCGCCAGGGTTCACCGGACTTGGACTCGCCGAGGATATTGCCCATCTGATGGCTCTCGACGAAGTACGCAGCCGCCGCTTGCGCCGGTCGTAAGCGTCATCAGCTTACGTCCCTTGAGTTCTGTACACCAAACCGGGCTTCGTCTTGCTCCAACTCCCGATGCACTTTGGATAAAGGCTTCGCCAACTTCTTTCACGAGTCGTTGCAAGACCTTCGGGCTGATAATTCCCTCCGATGTCGGCTTGTGGGTCAGCAACGCCATCGTGCAGTTCATAAGTGAGATAACAGCGCTATGACCGGGATCAGCGAGACCAGCATCGCACGGCCCCGCGAGTGCCATCGCTGGATAACTCGACGAGCCCATCTGACCAACATCGAAGGTCATCCCTTTAAATCCGGCATGCACGCTGTAGCTTGCCATGCCGGAGTGGGGTCGTCAGTGGGCGAGACCAACCGCCTCCTCGATTCGATCGAAGGTGGGATTGCCTGACAGTACTCCAGCCGCCCTTCCGTATTCCTTGCGTAAACGGACCCGCAGCGAGCGATCAACTTATTTCGAAGGTCGTGAACCTGCTCGCGTTCCACCGGATCCCGCGACTCATAACCTAGCGCCTCGTGATGCTGTTCGTACTTGTCCATCTGCTTCGAAGTCTGGACGGCTTCGCGGAGGATGTAGCGCTCGGCGACATCGTTTCCGTGTTCCTTCACGAAGAGGGCGACCACGGCGAGCTCATGGATCGATCGCCAGCGAGTGAGCGCACCCGACGCATGACCGGAGACCATCAGCACCCGGATCTCAGACGCGATCAGGCAGGCCCGCGCACGGATTCTGACCAGTGCCTCGCAGGTGTAATCCTGATTGTTCGCCGCTTGCGCTCGATGCTCCCGATTGAAGTCTTCACCCATCTGTCGAGAGGCGATCAGGAAAAGGTCATATAGATCGATTGCGTTGCCCCATCGCCGCATCAGTCGCTTCTCGAAGCTTGAACGCGTCCGGCGGTCCTGACGCCGCAGGCGCCGTGCGATGCGCTTCAGGTTGCGGTAATTCGACCCTTCAGCATCTATAAATAGCTGCTCGACGATTCGCCTGGCCTCTTCCCCAGTCGGATTTTCGGGAATCTCGATACTTCGTTCCGTTCGTCGTATGAGCTTCCGCAGGAGCATCGGGATCCTTCTGCGCGGTGCGCAGGCCGAAAATCGACGTTAGCAATATAGTGGGGGCCCATGCTCAATACTGGGAAACCTGCTATTGAATCGGAACCTCGTCACTCTGACATCTGAGCCGCCATTAGCGCCATATGAGGATTCGTCTCGTCTGTCACCTTCATTGACACCGCATGTGTCGCGCGCGATGACGGTGTTACGGACCGCGGACGATGATCTGTTCCGCATCATGGCTCGGAGTGATGAGGCCCAAAACGCAGGACCGGCACACGAACGTGTCTCCCACTGTCGTCTGCGCGACCATGTAGACAGAGTACTCAGGGACGTCTTCAAACCGGAACTCGATGATGCAGACGTCTCTGCCCGTACCGTCGCTCGCGGTTCCGATCCGACCAGTTGGAACCTCCATACGTGCCAGTGCTTCGGAGCCGCCCCACTCAAACAGCGACAGTTCATATTCGAAAGACGAATCGGAAATGCTGCAAGCATCCCCCTGAGGGAAGTACCCAGAGTGGACCTCGTAACGACCAGTGATAACACCGCTCTCGTTCGATGACGACACCTCCGATGGATTGATCACCAGCGCACTTGCCGACGACTGCTGGTCCTGGGCCGCGGCTGGCACGTCCCCTGAGACACTCAGCGAGATGTCAATCTGAAGCAGGGTATCGATCGGAAGGTTCGATCCAAACTCCGCTGTAACGTACAGCCCATTTGAGTCACCACCCGTGGTTTCAGTGCGTGCCGTAACAAGGAGTGAACCATCACCCTGTGTTTCTGCGTTGACGTCACAGGTGCTGACCTCCGGGATGACCGATTGTCTTGGTCCGCAGATCGGTTCATTGAGCAAGCCGACGCCGGACGGAAGCTGCAGTCCGACCGTGTAATCAGGAAGATTCCCGTCCCACATCCCCCAAAAGACGGGTTGGACGAAATAGAGGGCCGAACCGCCGGGAGCGACGCGGAGAAGGCGCGGAGTTACGTCCAGGTAGGCCTCACGGTTGTCTTCTAGACTGGGACCGGGGACAGCACCGGAACTGGGTGCTGCGTCAATCACGGTGAGCGTGGCGAACGCGGTTTCGGAACTGCCCGCTGTATTCACTCCACCTAATAGGTAGGCGGTGAGGCTATACCGTGTTCCAACGGTCGCAGTCGTATTGACCATCACCGGGCACGTGAAGGACGCCGACTCCTCCCCGGAAAGAGTGACGAACGCGTCAATCTGTGTTCCCTCTGCATCGACATCAACCGCGGGCTGACCACATCCGGTTTGGCAAAATGGTTGACCCATAACGGTGAGCCCGTTTGGGATCACGATGAGGACGGAACCGGAGAATCGATCCAGCGTGTCGAGCAATGCACCGACATGTACCGTGTATTCGACGAACTCACCTAGACCTGCCGTCGCATGGTCCGGACCCAACGAAATCGAGTACGGACTTGTCTGGTACTCGGCTTGTACCGACCTCGTGGGCCAACCGCCGCCGAGCAAGGAAAGGAGTATCCCGATCAGCACCACGCCGCGTAACGTCATTAGGCACCCTTTTCGCTGTCGTTGCATCTGAATACTCGTAAACTAAACCCATATCAATGAACGTCAAGGATGCTGGTTGAGGACGGCGGCGAGGCACCATCGCAGAGCGCGACTGGAAGGTCAACGCCATGATGTACGACGCGGCGTGTCACAGCGTTACGGTTGGGGGCGATTCTGTCCGGCATATCTCTTATCTCGTCAAGCGTCGAGGGGGTTATATCGCACCCCCGGTTTTCCATGCCCCCGAAGGCGCCTTACCCACCGGCTGCAGCTTTCAGTGCTCGATACGAAACGGGAGCTTGCAGC
>JAUJLY010000198.1 GCA_030447145.1 Thermomicrobiales bacterium | reverse complement strand
ACGGAGATTTCAACGGCCTGTACGTCTCAAGGAGCCTGGCATGGCCCTTTTTGTGCCTGTGCACAGGGAGTGTCGAGGATGGTGGCGTCCGTAAAATAGCGCACCGGCACACGCGCACGATGCCGGGATTTGGAAGCAGAGCTGTGCAGGCGGGAAGGGATTCGAGTGGTATCGGAGACAAAGAAAGAGTAGGCTGCTGACCTCAGTAGCGCTCATATTCTCTCTGGACGGGCTGGGTCAGAGTGAGATCGCACCTGTGTTCAGCGTTTTCCAAATCATGGTATCGCTCCTGCTTTCCATGGCACGGCATACTAGATTCGTACACGTTTCGACTGACAAGTACGACCCACGCGACCGCGGCCTGGAGCAACAATTCATCGAACGGTTGGTATCGTGGGTAGCCAGACATCAGGTGCACGGTCGCGCGTAGTTGAGGCAGGGCAGGAATGCACCGTTTCCTGCTAAGACCGTGTGGCAGGTGTGGAGCTTGGCGGGTTACCCGGGTGGAAAACGGTGGTGGCAGTGACGATCGGTCGTACCCCAGGCCCAACGGTACGTGCAGCCCTCGGGGAGGACTGGTGACGTCGGTAGTGATCGATGCCAAGGTGCTCCTAGCGTAACGCTTTAACATGCGACTGGTATTATCGATGATGGTGGGGGCTCACCAAGGACACCTCGATGGCGATTATTCGAACCACAACTGGCACCGCGACTCCACGTACTGCGGCCTCCCGACGTAGTTTTAGCTGGTATCGATTCCTGGAAGGGGCGACGCCGTATGTCCTGATCGCGCCACTGCTCATATTGATCGCGATCTTCATCTACTGGCCCCTCTTCTATTCGGCCTACCTCTCGTTCTTCGACTGGAACTTTGTGAGGCCGGACAAGACGTTTGTTGGTTGGGACAACTACACTCGCCTCCCGGATGATCCGCGGTTCATACGCTCGTTGCGGGCGACGGGAATTTATCTGGTGACGCTGATCCCGATCCAGGTCTTCCTGCCTTTAGGGCTGGCGCTCCTGCTCTGGCCAATCCGGAAAGCAAAGGCACAGGCATCCTATCGCATCATGCTCTTCTCACCAACCGTCATTGCGTATTCGGTTGGCGCGGTGATGTGGCTCTGGATCTTCAATGCCAACCAGGGGCTCCTGAACAAGCTGTTGGCCGATTTTGGGATGGGGCGCGTCAACTGGCTCTCGGATCGTGATACCGCGATCTGGGCGGTGATCATTGTTGCAACATGGAAGACGCTCGGTTTTCACCTCTTGCTTTATATGGCAGCACTGGAGGCGGTGCCGAACGACTACGTTGAAGCTGCATCTCTTGATGGGGCGAACAACTGGCAGATCATGCGGTCGATCCGATTCCCTTTGATCACACCGACCTTCTTCTTCGTGCTGGTGACGACGGTGATCTCAGTGAACGACGATGTGTTTGGTGCCATCAACGTGCTTACGGGCGGTGGGCCGTTCGAGTCCACGAGCAACATCATCTATTACCTCTATCAGCAGGGCTTCCAGTACTTCCAAATCGGTGCGGCGAGCGCGGTGTCCGTGATCGTCTTCTTTGCCACGGTGCTCCTGACCTGGGTACAGTTCCGCTTCGTCGAAAGGCATGTCCACTATGGCTAGTATGGTGACCGCCCGGCAGTCGGACAGTGCACAGCAGCGCGACAGGATGGTGAAGCTTCTCGTCCACCTGCTAGTGATCGTGATTTGCTTTCTCACGATCTTCCCATTCTTCTGGATGATCTCGACATCGTTCAAGCAGGCGAATGAGGTCTTTACCAAGGACATCCAGCTGATTCCGCTGAAACCCACAATCAGGAACTTCCCGGACGCATTTACCTATTTTCCGGTTTCGAACTGGTTATGGAACAGCTTCGGTATTTCAGTACTGATGACGCTCGGGAAGTTGCTGATCAGCGTGCCGGCCGCGTTTGCGTTCGCCCGGCTGCGATTCCGGTTTGATAAATTCTTCTTCGCCATGGTGCTGGCCACGATGATCGTGCCAGGAGTGGTGACGGTCGTGCCGAACTATGTCCTGGTTTCACGCCTGGATTGGCTCAACAGTTGGACCGGGGTGGTTATCCCCTCACTACCAGCTACTGCCTTCTACGTCTTCCTGCTGCGACAGAACATCCTGACGCTGCCGCAGGACCTCATCGATGCAGCGAAGGTCGACGGGGCGAGTACGTTGAAGTTGCTCGTGCAGATCGTCGTGCCAAACGTGCGACCGGCAATCGCCGTCGTGACGCTTCTTTCGTTCCTTGGGGCGTGGTACCAGTATCTGTGGCCATTGCTCGTGCTCAACGATTTTGAATCCAAGACACTCGCGACCGGCATGCAGTTCTTCACCTCCAATACGGAGTCGGCCCAGCTCTGGGGCCCCATGATGGCGACAGCGGCGATCGCGACACTCCCTCCGTTGATCCTCTACGCATTCGCCCAGAAGCAGATTATCTCGACATTCGTAACCTCTGGCATCAAGGGGTAAAGCGATAGTTCGTCCCGCTTCAGTGACAACGGCCCGCGTTCCTTCCTGATGCAGATCGAGGGAAGCACAGGGATGCCTGGTGTCATGACGACATGGAGGCGCCTGATCCCGGGGCACTTCGGCAGACATCGGGTATGAGTGCCTGCGCCAGTTCATCGTGCCAGCGGGATCACTGCTGTTCCCGCGTGCCGTCCACGCCAGGACCACCCGTTGCAACCGGGAGAGAACGCGGTATGGTGATCCGCACAAGGCTCATCAGAAGGGAACATCATGAGATCCGACGACATCACCACGCGGTATGGCATCGAGCAGATACGGAGACGGCTGAGGGCGGAAGCAGAGTCGATCTCATCCGGCCGTAACTACCAGCCCTCACTGGATCGACGGACGTTCCTGCTTGGATCGCTGGCAACCGGCGTCAGTTGGACACGAATGGTTTCCGCCCAGGGAACGGCTACACCGGGTGCTTCTCCCATGGCAACGCCGGTCGCCAGTATCGAGCTGATGGAAAACCCGTTCACCCTCGGCATTGCATCGGGCGAACCGGTTCCCGATGGCATGGTCCTGTGGACGCGCCTGGCACCGCAGCCGTTCGAACCGAATGGCGGGATGCCCGATGCCTCGGTCGAACTCGCCTACGAGATCGCCAACGATGAGCGGTTCACCGACATCGTGCAGCAGGGCCCGGCGATCGCCGATGCCGCGTGGGCACATTCGGTGCATCTGGAAGTTACGGAGCTCGAGCCGGACCGGTGGTACTGGTACCGGTTCCGGATCGGGGAGTTCGACAGTCCAATCGGCCGAACGCGCACCGCCCCGGCTCCTGGGGAATCCTCTGAGGGGCTCCGGTTTGCGTTTGCGTCCTGCCAGCGATGGGAGGACGGGCTTTTTACCGCCTTCCGGGACATGGCCCAGCAGGATGTCGATCTTGTGATCCACCTGGGGGACTACATCTACGAGTACACCGTGCGTGTCAGTGCTGAACTCCGGGATATCGAGGTGCCGCCAACCGCGTTGAGCGAGATCCGGACATTGGACGACTACCGGATGCGGTATGCGCTTTACAAGCTCGATCCGCATCTGCAGGAGGCGCACCGGGTGGCGCCCTGGCTGGTGACATGGGACGACCATGAGGTGAGCAACAATTACATTGTGCCGATCATTGCCGATGATCCTTTTGCCAAACCGCTGATCGAGCGGCGGGAGGCGGCCTACCGGGCCTACTACGAGCACCAGCCACTGCGGGCATCGGCCAGGCCAAAGGGCCCGAGCCTCAAACTCTACCGGGCGGCGGAGTTCGGGGACCTGGTGCGGTTCCACGTGCTGGACGAGCGCCAATACCGGACGCCCGGGACGGGTGTCTGCGGCGCTGGCGAACGAGAGGAACTCGATGGCTTCTGCGCGTCGGCGGTCGACCCTGATCGGACGATGCTTGGTGAGCAGCAGAAGCAGTGGCTCCTGGACGGGTTCACGCAGACGACCACCCGCTGGAACGTCCTCGCGCAGCAGGTCCCGATGGCGCGGATCGACTATGACCCTTCCGCCGCTGGCAAGAGCTTCGGCGGTGAGGATCTGGACAAGTGGGATGGATATGCATACGAGCGCGACCAGGTGCTGGCTGCGATGGCCCATGCGGCCAAGGCGCAATCCTTCAGCCCGGTCGTGATTACGGGCGATGTGCACGCCAATTTTGTCTGGAACCTGAAGCGCGACTGGGATGCGCCGGAGGGCGAGAGCATCATTGGCACGGAGTTCGTGGGTACATCGATCGCCTCCAACGGCGATGATCCCCTCAAGGAAGATGGCGAGTTCTCGACCCGTTGCGGCAACCTGCGTGGCAACACGCACAACCTTCTCTTCGACAACCACCGTGGCTACGTGCTCTGCGACCTGACACCGGATCAATGGCATACCACCTATCGGGTCATGCCAACAGTGGAGGATCCGGATGCGACCGCGAGCACGCTGACCTCATTTGTGGTCGAGCACGATCTGCCGGGCGCGCAGATGGATCAAACATGCCATGCAGGAGGACCCGCATAGGCCGTGGGATTCGACCGGAGCGGTATCGAGGGGGCGTTGCGGCGGGCATCGACCACGCGGCAGGTGGTCGTCGAGCCGGGGGCAATGGCGCGCACGGGCGAGATCCTCTCGTCGCTCACTGACGGCCGGACCGCCGTGGCCGTCGCCGACGAGACGACGTTTGGCCTTGCCGGAGACGTGGTGACCTCCTCCCTGGAGGCGTCCGGAATAGCTGTGCAGCCGCCGGTGATCCTGGACGATGCGCCGAGGCTCCATGCCGACTCTGCACAAGTGGCAGTGGTCCGGTCGGCACTGGAGGATGCCCCTGCGGGAACGATCCCGGTGGCGCTCGGTTCCGGGACACTGAACGACCTGACGAAGCGGGCTGCGTTTGAGATCGGTGTGCCCTACATCGTGGTGGGGACTGCCGCTTCCATGGATGGCTACACCGCATCCGGGGCATCGCTGGTTCAAGACGGATTCAAGACGACATTGCCGTGCGATGCACCGATTGCCGTAGTCTCGGATCCTGACCTGCTTGCGGACGCGCCGGTCCCGATGACGGCATCCGGTTACGGGGATCTGGCCGGTAAGGTCACGGCCGGGGCCGACTGGCTACTTGCCGATGCGGTCGGGGTTGAGCCGATACAGCCGGACATCTGGGCGATGGTGCAGCATCCGCTGCATCGCGCGTTACGCGACCCGGGTGCCCTGCGCCGTCGGGATGTGGCGGCGGTCGAGCAACTCTTCCTCGGTCTGGTCATGACGGGCCTCGCGATCCAGGCGACCGGGTCATCGCGTCCAGCCTCGGGAAGCGAGCATCAGTTCAGCCACCTCTGGGAGATGCGTGACCTGGAGGTCTCGCACGGGTTCAAGGTTGCGTTTGGCACGCTCTGGTCCACGCATATCTATGAGGCGGTCCTTACGCGAAGCGTGCAGGAGATCGACTGGGAGGGCGCGGGTGATCGTTGGCCGGATCTGGAACAGCAGGAGGAGGAGGTCCGCGCCCACATCGATGATCCGGTCATGGTCACCAGGGCGCTCGTGGAAGTCCGGGCCAAGTACGTGCCGAAGGAGATCCTGAGGGCGAGACTTGCGACGCTTCGGGATGAGTGGGCCGCACTCCACCAGAGACTGCGGGCGCAATTGATCCCGTCCAGTGAACTGCGGGACCTGCTGCAGCGGGCCGGTTGCCCCGTGACGCCGGAGGAGATCGGCCTCACCCCCGGTCAGGTGCGGGAGAGCGTGATCGCCGCGCGGCAGATCCGGCGGCGGTACACGGTGCTGGACCTCGTGCTGGAGCTGGGGATCCGCGACGAGATAGTCCTGTAGTCCCGAAGTGGTGGAAGCCAGAAGGCATTGTGCTCAACAACGGGAACCCGGATTGATGCCGGGAAGGACCTCTGTCCTGCCCATTTTGACACCAACCATGCGCTACTGTTGACACGGAAGTGTCTAATACATAGTATAGTGGCCAACAATTGAATACACGCACGATCTCATCCAGAGGGGTAGAGGGACCGGCCCGATGAAACCCCAGCAACCATTTGGCGGTAACGCCGAAAAGGTGCTAATT
>JAUJLY010000197.1 GCA_030447145.1 Thermomicrobiales bacterium | reverse complement strand
GATGTTCACAACGTCATTTCAGCTGCCCGCGTGATGATCGTGTTCTCTTGCAGCCCATCCATCAGTACTGAATGGTGCCCACCCTCGAACACTATGTCCTCGTAGATCTCATCAGACATCACGTAAATATCGTTCTGCGCGGCAAGCCGAACTAGCTCCCTCATACTGGCCGCACCGATTACTACCCCGGTGGGGTTAGCCGGTGAATTTATGATAATCATCCGGGTGCGTGGCGTTAGCTGCCGTTCAACCTCGGTGATGTCCAGTGCGAACCCGTCCTTCTCGGACAGACGATAAGGCACCGCTACGCCGCCGGCGACCGCGATCGCAGACCGGTAGTTGGGCCATCCTGGGTCCGGAACTAGAACCTCATCTCCCGGATCGACGGTAGACTGAACCGCGATGGCCAGCGCCATGACTGCGCCCGAAGTGATACACACGGAGGAGGGACCCACCGGCGAGCCAGTACGTTCCGACACGCGCCCCGCGACGGCATCTCTCAGGGACGGGATTCCCAGATTCGGTGTGTAGCCCGGGATCCCGTCCTTCAGAGCGGCCGTCACCGCCTCCACGATGTGGGACGGCGTCGCGAAATGGGGCTGCCCGACCTCCATATGAACGACTTGCTCACCCGCGTCTTCCCGCTCAGCGGCCGCAGCCATAACGCGGCGTATACCAGACGGATAAAGCGCTTCTAAGCGACGCGAGAGCAACATACGTTCGTCTTCTTTCTGCAGTAGCTTTGAGGGAGAGTTACTCCCGCACACCTCGGCGGCGAGATCCGGTAAGCTCTGTCGAGATCCTGTCAGGCCTATTTGTTGCTTTGCAACAGCCTCTCCATGCCCCAAAGCAATCCACCCGTCACCGCCATAGTGATCAAAATCAACGCATAGGAGCGCGGAATGCGGAACGTGTTCACGGCTTGCTGGATGGCGTGCCCAAGGCCGCGATCCGCTCCTAGAACTTCCCCAAGAACGACCGTGACCGTAGCCATCCCTGCTCCAATGCGCAGACCGGAAAGGATCATGGGCCACGCCGCGCCAAGCTTAATGTGCCAGTCAATTTGCCACCTCGACGCGCCAAACGCCTGACCAATTGCTAGGAACTTTCTGTCGATGCTGCTCAGGCCCCGCATCGTGTTGAATGCAATCGGGAAAACGGCATTGGCGAGCGCATAGGCGACTTTTGAAGCTGGTCCGGCACCGAACCACAAAATAAATAACGGATAGAGCAGGGCAAACGGAAACACATAACCCCAAGCGAGCAACGGTGTCACGCCGTCAGCTAGCTTGCGGTTTCGGCTGAAAATGAAGCCCAGCAGGGTGCCTATACCGGACGCCAGGCCAAAAGCCAGAAGAATTGAGTAGGTAGTCACCCAAGCCGCGCCCCACACGGAGGGCAGAACGATGACGCCGACGAGCTCACGAAGGACCACAGTAGGCGGAGGTAAGACCAACGGCGAAGCGTAGCCAAAATGGCTAGCACCGGCCCACAACAGTACTACAAGGGCCATGACCCCGGTTTGCAGGAGGCGAATTTGGAAGCGCCGGCTGAGGGAGAACCATCTCCGGTGATGGCTGCGGTCGGCGGCATTCATGCTATTTCCTGACTCGACCCTGACTCGATGAGCGAGAACAGTTCCGCTCGGACCTCGGTGAACCCTTCGGTTGTCATAAATTCGAGGGGGCGAGGACGGTCACCGTGAACTTGGATTTCTTTCACGATCCTCCCCGGGCGGGAAGAGAGCACGATTACTCGGTCCGCCCAATAGACTGCTTCTTCAAGGCTGTGAGTGATGAGCACGACGCCGCGGCCACTTTTTGACAGGCGTTCGCCAAGGTCGACGCCGAGGGCGCGCCTAGTCTGCTCGTCAAGAGCGCCGAATGGTTCGTCCATAAGAAGGTACTCCGGCTCCAGAGCGAGCGCTCGAGCCACCGCTACACGCTGCTGCATGCCTCCAGACAGTTGCCGCGGGTACATGTCGCGATACCCTGCTAATCCGACCCTTTCTAGCTTTTCCACGGCGATCCGACGCGCATCCTTTTTTGTAGAGCCCGCAAAAATCAGCCCAATTTCCACGTTTTGGATGACGGTCTTCCACGGCAACAGCGAGTAATCCTGGAACACGAACGCCGCCTTGCGCGGATCGGGTCCAGTGATCACCGTTCCGTCAGCCTCGACTGTTCCACGCGTCGGACGGAGCATTCCCCCCATCGCATGCAATAGGGTTGACTTACCGCATCCACTCGGGCCAATGACGGTGACAAATTCTCCGGGCTGAACACTGAGGGATATGTTTTGGCACGCAACCAAATCTCCTCCGTCAACCGGATAGATAATGTCGAGGTCTTGCACCTTCAGCGTCACGAGGCCGTCCTTCGGAAAAGTGCAATCAATTCAACGTGAAGCAGTGGACGAACGAGTTATCCACCTAGGGGTTCGCGCCAGCGGGATATTCGGCGCTCAAGCACTCCCCAGGCATTACCAACCAGAATCACCACGAATGCGACGAAAAAGATCAGCGCCAGAGCGTCCGCGATACGGAAAGTAGCGGTATAGGACCGCACCAGGTACCCCACGCCGATGCTAGACACGAAGAGCTGCGCGACTACCACTCCCACGAACGCATTACGTATGCCGTGCCACATACCTGCGAATATGCCGGGGGCGGCACCCGGGAGAATGACATTTCTGAACGTGCTGAATCGGGACGCGCCGTAGGCTCTCGCGACCTGGTAGTGGACCGTGTCGATGGAGTCGATTGCACCTACGACGTTTATGATCACTTGAATCGAGCTCAAGAGTACGCCGAAGGCGATTCCAGGGCCGTGCCCCAGCCCGAACGCAAGGATAAAGAGCGGGAGGAAAACCGATTTTGGGATGCCTAGGAGTTGGATCACCAGAGGCAAGAACGCGTCCCGGAGCAACCGATTCATCCCCAGCAACATGCCTATCAACAGCCCGACGGCGGTGCCAATGGCGAAGCTCACTGCAAGCGCATAAGCCGTCTGAGCGAGTGCCGTCCGGACTGCTGATTCTCCGGAGAGCGCGATGATGCCGGACGCGACCCGCGATGGTGGAGGCAAAAACCGGCCGTCTAAAGCGCCGACCGCGACCGATGTCTCCCATGCACCCAACACCGCACCGAGAAGGCCAAACGTGATCCACGCTGATGAGACATTCGACCGCCGGAACAACCGTTGTGGCCGGCCCTCCCGTGCCGATCCGGCCGGGCCGCGACCACCGAGAGGCGAGGTGCGGTCGCGGCCCGTGGGAGCGTCATGAGGACGGGCATCCATGCCCGGCGCTTCATGACGCTCCCTACCACTCACAGTTCAGTCCAAGGCGTGTAGTACAGCTGGATGTCCGGGGGGTCTGAATCCGGACGCCCAGCGATGAACGGCACGGTCTGAGCAACTCCCTCGAGCTCCTCGTCTGTGATGAGCCCTTCGGTGTCGAGGTCTGGGAGCTGGTTTTCCGCAAGGCTCTCCGCGATTGCTCGATCCATGCCCCATTCGTCAACCAGGACATTGATGAAGGGCTCGGGGTTGCCCTGCAGCTCTTCGACCTTGGAGAAGTACGCCTCCAAAATGTCCTTCACCAGATCCGGGTGCTTTTCGACAAACTCGGTCGTTACACCGAACGCCTGCAGAACGTTGGGCCTGCGGTCCGGCAACGCGAAGTACGTCGCCACTCCCTCCGCCTCCATAGCGTAGGCCTGATCAGCGGCCCAGATCAGGGCATCAATGCTGCCGCTCGTAAGGGCGGCGAACAAGGACCCCACGTCCCCCAATGCGGTTTCGCGGTAGTCGCCCTTCGACCAGCCGAGCTCCTCAGCGTACTCAGCCATGATATAGTTACCTGGCGAGCCCTCCCCCGTGATACCGAAGTTGGCGCCCTTGAGCTCTTCGATGCTACTGGCTCCGGCGTAATTGCCTTTACTGCTTACAATCATGTAGCTGCCCCACGGTCCGAGAACCTTCGCCGTCAGCTCAACGGGGACGCCGGACTCCGCGAAGCTGACGATAGCGGGCGCGAATGCGAGGGCGAGGTCAGCATCGCCGCCAGCCAGAATTTGTCCCATCGTCGGCGTGGTACCAGAGACCACCTCGATCTCGACATCGAGGTCATCGAACGTTCCCAGCGTCTCGTGAGCGATAACGGGCATATACCCGTAGTACTTGTCCACAGCTGTTGCGATGCGAACCGTGGCCGGGTCTCCTCCGGCTGCTTCGTCTGGCGTCGTCTCGTCTTGCGCCGTGCCCGCCTGGGTGGCCTGCTCGCCCCCACTGACACTACCGCTATCCGACGCACACGCCGTGAGAGCTAGAAGGCAGCTAACGACCGAGATGGAGCGCCAGCGCCAGAGAGATTTTCCTTGTTTTTCCATTCCTCAGCTCCTGTACCGTCGATGTGCCGGTTGACTTGGCGACGATGACTGTCGTCACCGTTGCAGTTATCTAGTCCTCAGTGGCCTCAGCCTCCTGTTCTGCGTCGGCCGAGCCCCGACCTATGTATGCCGTCACCTCCATCTCGAAGAGCACGCGCGGATTCGCAAGCTCAGCGACAAACATCGTGGCCGCGGGACGCACGTGACCTAAACGCTCGCGAAAGAGCGGCCAGCAAGGCTCGAAATCTTCTGCGTTCGCGAAGATGTAGCGCACCACCACTACGTCCTCCCAGGCGGCACCGGCCCGCTGCAACGTGTGCTCAACGTTTCGCAAGCACTGCGTAGCCTGAGCGATGACTCCCTCCGGGAGTTCCCAAGCGGTGTAGTCAAGGCCCGTCGTTCCAGCGAGATGGACCCATGGGCCTGTCACCACCGCCCGTGCGTAACCAATCCGGGCTTCAAAGTCAGTATTGTCGAAAATGCGGCGACGCGTCGTAGCATCTGGCATTGAAAACCTCATGGGTGCAGCTCCGTCTCGAAACCGATATCAGCGCGACGGCACCGATCGGCGATTGCTTGGCCAGTGATCAAATCTTGAATAGGAACTCCGACGGATTTGTAAACCAGAATTTCGTTTTCGTTGGATCGGCCTTGGGCCTCACCGGCTACGACGGCGCCGATATCGAAGATGTCCGCAAGACGGACGACGCCCTCCTCAGCCGGAATCAAATAGTCTCCGGCGTCGTTCAAGCAGTCGACCCGGCTATCAATGAAACACCGGTCCGCTCGTCGGATGGTTTCGGTATCCAGTTCCCTCGTGGTTGGAAGCGCCGACCCCGCCGAGACAACGAAGGTTCCCGGCTCAAGGAGCGCTCCCCTGACCACCGGCGACTTCGCCGTGGTGGCCGAGACGACCATGTCTGCACCGGTTACCGCTTCCTCGAGGGAATCGACGAGCGAGACCTCTGCCTCTAACTCTCGCCGCAGAATGTTAACGAGGTCCTCACCTCTACTCCGAGTGCGCGTAGTGATCTTCACCGACTCCAGTGGAAGCACGCACGCCAGGGCAGCCACTTGATATCTCGCCACACGACCAGCGCCGACGACGGCCAATGTGCGCGACTCGCGGCGGGCGAGGTACTGAGCTGCTACTCCGGTACCCGCTCCCGTCCGTAGGTCGGTCAGGTAACCCGCTTCCATAAAAGTATGAGGCGCGCCAGTCTCTCCATCCATAAGCGTCATAGTGGCCGTCATACGGGGAACGTCGTGATCGTCGTTGTTGTAAAAATCGGAGACACATTTCACGCCGTATCCACGACCGCCAACAAGAAAGCAAGGGTTGAACAGTGCCAGTCCGGGGGGGTCTTCCGAGGTCGCATAGCTGCGCAGGCCATTTACCGCCAGGCCGTTGAAGAGCATCTCGAAGGCCTTGCCCTGCAACCCGATTGCGTCCGCCATTGTCAGAACCGACCGGCAGTCCGCTTCGTTGAGGATGCGAACCTTCACTCCGTAACCTCATGGATGCTCTGAGGCAGATCGGTCAGGATTTCGTAGCCGTCATCCGTAATAAGCACCGTCTCGCTGACGCCAATACCAAATTTTTCATAATCGAATACAGCAGGTAGCAAGTGGAATATCATCCCCGACTGCAGCAGTCGCTCCTCACCTGAGCGCAGCATCAGGGTTTTGGCCTCGCTCCAATCCGGGGGAAAGGCAATACCGATGGAGTAACCGGCC
>JAUJLY010000196.1 GCA_030447145.1 Thermomicrobiales bacterium | reverse complement strand
GGAGACCGGTCAAGCACAAATGCTGACCACGACGTTCTAGCTAATAGGAGCATGAAGCGTGGCACGTATCAAACTTGCGTACATCGGCGGTGGGAGTACGCGGGCGCCTGGCACGATGGCGTCGTTGATTGATCAAGGAGAGAACTTTCAGGGATCAGAGGTTGTACTGATTGACCTTGATTGCGAACGCCTCCAAGTGGTGAAGGCGCTCGCGGAGAAAATGGCACGGACCCACGACATTGATCTCACGATCTCAGCCACGACAGATCGGCGTGCAGGGTTGGTGGATTGCGATGCCGTTCTAAGTAGCTTTCGCCCAGGAGGATTCGAAGCTCGGCATCTTGATGAGAAGATTCCGCTCAAGCACGGGATCATTGGTCAGGAGACCCAGGGACCAGGCGGTTTTTTCATGGCGCTACGCTCTATTCACGTCATCCGAGGGGTGACTGAGGACATGGAAGCCATCTGCCCCAACGCCTGGCTTTTCAATTACACGAACCCAATCAACATTGTTTCTGAAGCAGTCACGCATCACACCGAAATCACTATGGTGTCGCTCTGCGAAGGTCCGATCATCTTCCCGCGACACATCGCCCTCGCGGCTGATCTCGATCCTGACCGCGTGGATGCCGTGATGATTGGTCTGAATCACGGTTCATGGACTGTTCGGCATCTCTATGATGGTGAAGACATGATTCCGCTACTCCGTGACGCATACGAGCAGAAGCGGAAAGACCCGACTGTTGATCCGAAGAATCTGCGGCTCTTGTGGCTGGCTGCCCAGATGGGCACGATTCCAGCATCCTACTTTCAGTACTATTACTTCCGAGAGGAGATTCTGGCAGAGTTGCAAGCCAAGCCGACAACACGTAGCCAGGACATCCTCGCGTCGTTCCCCGATTACTGGACGCACTATCGAGAGCAAGCGGCGTCGGACTCGCCGAAACTCAACCCGGCCCGATCACGTGGTGGGGTCCATGAGCTTGAGCTGGCGATTGATGTGATGGATGCCGTGTTCAACAATCGGCATGAAGTCTGGCCGGTCAATGTCCCGAATCGTGGTGCTATTACTGATTTCCCGGATGATCGGGTTGTCGAAGTACCCGGTTACGTGGATCGCCATGGGATACGGCCGCTGGCTCAGGGCAATCTGCCGCCCCAAACGGCTGGCCTAGTGAAGATGCTCGGTGAGTACCAAGCACTAACTGCGCAGGCGGCGTGGGGTGGTGGCCGACGTGAGGCCGTGCAAGCTCTCGCGAGTAACCCATTGGTGATGTCACTGGCCAAGGCTGAGACACTCTACGACGAACTGGCAGCTGCGCACAAGGCACACTTGCCGGAACGGCTCCTTTACGACGCAAGGGAGGGAGCATGCGTCTGATCGTTGCCGATGATTATGACGCTATGAGCCAGTCCGCTGGGGATGAACTAGTATCGATCATCACCAAAAGGCCGTCTGCCTCAGTCTTGGTTGCCACAGGGAACACCCCAATGGGACTCTATCGTGAGTTGGCGAACCGACGGCAAAATAGGCAGTTTGATGCTTCGCGGCTGCGTGTATTCCAGCTTGATGAATACCTTGGCTTAGCCCCCGACGACCGGCGTTCGCTGTATGGTTGGATGCTTCGTTCCTTCGTCGAACCGCTTGGCATACCCAGTGAGAACGTCGTGCGGTTGCCGGGTGATTCCGATGATCCAGATGCTGCTGGTGCAGCATTTGAGGAAACGATCCTGGCTGCAGGTGGTATTGATGTTGCTATCCTCGGACTTGGACCAAACGGTCATCTGGGCTTCAATGAACCACCTGCAGAGCCGGACTCGCCAACTCGTGTGGTTGATTTGACATCGGCGAGCATTGATAGCAATGGTCAGTATTGGGGCGGAACCGAGCAGGTGCCCCGCCGGGCACTCACAACCGGAATGCGGATCTTGCTGGCAGCGCGCCAAACGCTTCTGGTCGTCTCGGGGGCTCATAAACGGGACATCCTCTCCCGAACTGTTTCTGGCCCAATCACCCCTGACGTGCCAGCGTCCTTGCTCCAAGCGGCGCCGAATGTCATGGTCTTCGCTGATCGTGCCGCCTGGGGAAGTGATCTGTCGCGCCAAGCGGTGCAAGCACTGCTTCCGGCCACCGAGATATGACGTATGTGCTGGGTGTGGACGGCGGTACATCAAAAACGGTCGCGCTCATTGCCCAGACCGATGGCACGATCGTCGGGATGGGCCGTCGGAGCGGCAGCAATATCTACGTTGGTGAGCCACAGGCCGCGCTCGCCAATGCCGCGCACGCGTCCCTGGACGGTCTGTTATCAGCCGGAATTACACCTTCCGATGTGGTAGTGGGTGCCTTTAGTATGTCAGGCGCCGACTGGCCAGAGGACTTTGCCTTTATCCAATCGACAATGGAAGCCCAGGGACTTTGTCAGCGCATCGTAGTGGTCAATGATGCGGTCGGAGGGTTGCGTGCCGGTTCGCGAGATGGAATCGGTGTCGCGGTGATCTGTGGCTCCGGCGCGGCAACGGTAGCGCGCAACGCCGATGGGCTGATTTGGCACACAAGTTTTTGGCAAGGAGCTGCCGGGGCAATTGATCTTACCCAAAAGACGCTTCGGGCTGTCTATCGCGCTGACCTTGCGATTGATGCGCCGACCGCGCTGACGCCTGCCGTCCTCGATTTCTTTGGTGCCGAGCACGTCGAGGAGATTCTGCATCGTGAAACGGCACGGGGTGGGGCCGGGTGGGGTAGTGCCTCGGGGCTCGCCCGAGTGCTCTTGACTGTTGCAGATAATGGTGACGATACCGCACGGCGGATCGTGGAAGCTCACGGCTACGAACTCGGGGAATATGCGCTCGCAGCTGCCCAAAAAGTGCACATGGAAAGGCAGCCGTTCACGCTCGTACTGGCCGGAGGCGTTTTTCGCCACTCCGCACAGCTTCTCGTAGATGCACTAGTTGCCAAGATACGCACGGTATCTCCAGACAGCATCGTTGTGCATAGCGAGTTCGAGCCGGTCGTAGGTGCGCTTTTACTCGCGTATGAGAACGCTGGTGTGAGCATTGATGATGCGCTGGTTGCACGGTTGAAAGCGACGCTGATGCCGGAGCACTGGCACGCTGTACCGACACAAGCGATATATTCACTTCACTGATCCTTGGCCACCAGCATCGCAGGTCACTCCGTTTATGAAAAGGACCTGCCCTCACTGTAGGAAATCTTGACGATACGACGCTTGGGATGTACAACACGGGGGCGACGGGATTCCGTTGAACCGTGGATGGAGGTACGTTCCACCGGAGAGGACGCGATCAAGGAGGATCGAGCAATGGTTAAGAAGAACGTGCTGACCACACGAGCGGCATCGCGGCGCGCCGTAGTTCAAGGCGGTGTTGGAGCCGCCAGTTTGGTCGCTCTCGCACCCCTCAGTAGTCGTTCGCTTTCTGCGCGAGCACGGCAAGATGGGGCGTGCGAAGTCGTTTTCCTCTCGACGCAACTAACCCCCATTGAAGAAGCCGAGGCGTTCCGGAGCGAGGTCCTCGCTGGCTTCGAGGGTGAGGTCGAGTTCATCCCGGAGGATATTGGCCCGTTCAACGACCGGATCACCGCCGAGGCGGAGGCTGGTCAGGGTGAAGTCAGCCTGATCGGTGGGCAGCATGGTGACTTCGGCGCGTTGGCTGAGCGGGGCCTGCTGATGGATCTCAGCGACCTGGTCGTCGATTTGGCTGATCGGGGCATCATCGAGGCGTACCTGGATCTGGGGAAGTTCGGCGGTGAGCAGCAATTCTACGTCCCCTGGATGCAGGCGACTTACGTGATGGCTGCTCGCCGGGAAGCGTTGGACTACCTCCCCGAGGGGCTGGACGAGGAAACGCTGCAGACCGAGTTGACCTACGATCAGCTCTTGGAGTGGATCACGGCGATCAATGAGGAAGAGGGTCCCCGCTTCGGTCTGCCTGCCGGCGAGAACGGACTCCTCCATCGCTTCTTCCAAGGCTATGGCTATCCCAGCTTCACCGGTGCGCTCAACACCGCGTTCACCAGCGAGGGTGCCGTCGAGATGTGGGAGTGGTTCCGCGATGCGTGGGCGGTGGCCAACCCGCAATCGCTGAGCTACGACCAGATGGCCGAGCCGCTCCAGTCAGGTGAGGTTTGGGTGGCCTGGGACCACACCGCCCGGCTCATTGATGCAGTCCGCAACAACCCAGACGACTTTGTGATGTTCCCGGCGCCGCGCGGCCCCGAGGGTCTCGGCTACATGCCGGTGGTCGCAGGCCTGGCAATCCCGATCTCGGCCCCGAACCCGGATTGTGCCCGCGAGTTGATCAGATACCTGACCGAGCCGGAGACCCAAGCCAAAACTCTCCAACAGGTTGCCTTTTTCCCAGTCATCGAGGGCGAGTTGCCGGGTGACCTCGGCGAGGGCATCCAGAAGGAAGCCGACGCGGTCGCGGCGACGACCTCTGACGAGGCGGCGCTGCCGTCGCTGTTGCCCGTCGGGCTCGGCGAGCAAGGCGAGGCCTACAACGAGGTCTTCCGGAATGTCTTCCAGCGCGCCGTGATTGATGAGGGCGACATCCAAGAAGCCCTCCAGACCGAAGCCGAAACCCTGCAGCAGGTTCTCGATGCAGCCAACGCCTCCTGCTGGGCTCCTGATCCTGAGAGCGACGGCGTCTGCCAGGTGGGTTAGTCGGAAGACGGAAGTCAGAAGTTGCAGACGGGAGTCGGAAGCTCCAGGGCTCTAGAGCCATAGAGGAGATCGACATATGGGCTACCGCCTATGTGTCGATCTCCTCTACCTACCGGCTTACTTCTTCCGCCTTTCGACTCCAACGTTACGGAGTGCGCGTTGAAGGCACACAAGCTCGGCTGGGCTCCCTATCTTCTGCTGGTGCCTTCGCTGGCGTTCCTGGCGATCTTCTTCGCCGCGCCGATGGTCCAGGCCTTCGGGCTCGCGTTTCAAAACAGCGATGGCGCTTGGAGCACCGCGTCAATCCGGACGATGGTGGAGGATTCGGAGTTCTGGGAAGCCCTCCGGATGACGCTGCTGCTGATCGTGCTCGTCATCCCGATCCAGTTCACGCTGGCCATGACGATGGCCCTGGTCGTCAATGCCAAGCTGAAAGGCTCGGGGCTCTGGCTCTATATCTTCGCTATTCCGCTCGGCGTCAGCGAGCTTTCCGCGGGGATCATCTGGTTCGCGATCTTCACGGAGCGCGGCTGGCTCAATAGCTTCCTGGAAGGTTTGGGTATCGTTGACCGGCCAATCATCTTCCTGAACTACCAGCAGCCGCTCTGGATTCTGTTCGCCATCGTCTTGGCGGAGGCATGGCGAGCGACGTCGATCATCATGATCATCCTCGTCGCCGGACTCCAGTCCATCCCCAAGGATTACCTGGAGGCGGCCGATGTCCTGGGGGCGACGGGTTGGCAGAAGGTCTGGCAGGTCATCCTGCCGCTGCTGCGCCCGAGCATCCAGGTCGCGCTCATCCTGAGGACGATCCTGGCTTTCCAGGTTTTCGCCACGGTGATCGCGCTGGCAGGTCGGGGCTTAACCACCCTCTCGGCTGAATCCTACCGTTGGTATGGCGACCTCCGCGACGCGAACGTTGCCGCCGCCTACGCGGCCTTGATCCTCCTGCTCTCGGTCATCAGCACGTTGCTCTTTCTCTGGCTCGTTCCAGCAAATCAAGACAGGGTCGCATGAGCACCACGATAGATACGACCCGATCGAGAACCGGTGTCGCGGCCGATGATGCAGTTCGGGCTCGCGGGCGCTCCCGCCAGTATCTGCTTGGCCGCGGTCTGCTCTACGCGGCGGCGGTGCTGCTGGCGATCTGGGTGCTGCTCCCGATCTATTTGATTGGCGTCGTGGCTTTCAGCACGAGCGACGCCGTCTACGACTATCCGAAGGAGTTGATTCCCAGTGGATTCTCGGTCGAGACCGTCGATTTCTTCATCAACGCGACCGGCGTCCTGCCCGCGCTCTGGCGCAGCGTCTTGGTCGCGGTGATCTCGCTCGTGCTCTCGACACTGATCGGCGCTCCGGCCGGTTACGCCCTCGCCCGCTATGCCTTCCGTGGCCGGGATGCGTTTCGTATCCTCGTCCTCTCGACACGCGCCTTCCCGATCGTGATCCTCTC
>JAUJLY010000195.1 GCA_030447145.1 Thermomicrobiales bacterium | reverse complement strand
AAACGGTCGTTTCTGAGACGAACAATCGCAGGCCGTGAATCAACCTCCTCACGCTCACCGACCTGTATCAAGACCGGTTTCATTATCAATGAGACGACGTAGGCGCTGCGCAAATCGTTCCGAGTGCAACTCGTCCAAGATCGATTCGCTCCGCTGCCTCGTTGGATCGTTCATAGTGTTGCTAGCATCACCGGTGGCACATCCCTTGCACGCCTCCACATCCGTCTGCGTCGCTCCCTGACACGCACATTCCTTCAACGAGTGGTGGGACGGCGGAACGAGGAGGACCCGATGGACGGAGAGGCAACGGGCGGTCGCGCCAACACGACATCGTTACCAACGACGTCAACGGATGGATCCGTCCCACAGGACTCGGCGGCACTGGCGATCGGCAGCGCTCTCCTTCTGCTCGGGACGCGTCGCGGCTCACTGATCGGCACTGCGTCGGCCATAGGCGGGGCAGCGCTGGTCTACCGTGGACTGCGCGGGCCAGGGGCCCTGTCGCAGTTGGTGGGTTGGATGAGCCCTGGCGGCGGAGGCACGACCACATCCGGTGCCTCCAATGGCGCTCCAGAGGTGGAGCGCTGGATCACCATAGGCAAACCCGCCGATGAGATCTACCGCTTTTGGCGCTCCCCCGGGAACCTCTCACAGATCATGGCCGATCTTGGTGACGTGACCGAGCTGGACGGCGAGCGCAGCCATTGGGAGGCGCGCCTTCCGGGCGGCAAGACAGTCGCGTGGGACAGCCGGATCGTCGAGGACCGGCCCGGCGAGCTGATCCGTTGGGAGTCGCTTCCGGGCACGGACATCCCGAACGAGGGCGCGATCCGGTTTCGGTCGGCGCCGGGTGACCGTGGAACGGAGGCAGGCCTCTCGATGTGGTTCGAGCCGCCCGGCGGGGCGGTCGGCGAGGCAGCCGTGAATTTTCTCGGATTTGCCCCGCGCGCCGCGACGACCAAGGCGCTGCACAGGCTCAGGAGCCTGGTCGAAACCGGCGAGGTCCCCACATTGGCACACAACCCGTCCGCTCGCGGCATGGGCGACCGCATCTAGAGAAGAAGGCACCATGCGCGCACTCTGCTGGAATGGCATCAACGACCTCCGTGTCGAAACCGTGCCTGATCCCGAAATCGTCAACCCGAACGATGTCATTCTCAAGGTCACGATGACCACGACCTGCGGCTCGGATCTTCACTTCATCGACGGCTACCTCCCGACGATGCGGGAAGGCGACGTCATTGGTCATGAGTTCATGGGCGAGGTGGTCGAGGTTGGGCGGGGCGTCACGAAAATCAAAAAGGGCCACCGCGTGGTCGTTCCCTCCTTCATCTCTTGCGGTGAATGCTGGTACTGTGACCATGACCTTTACTCGCTCTGCAACAACACCAACCCCAATCCGGAGCTCCAGGAGCCCCTGCTCGGTTACCCGACGGCAGGGATCTACGGGTACACCCACGCCTTCGGCGGCTATGCCGGCTCGCACGCCGAGTACATCCGTGTGCCGCACGCCGACGTGGACTGCTTCAAGGTGCCCGATGGCGTATCCGACGCGCAGGCGCTTTTCCTCTCCGACGCCGCGCCAACCGGATACATGGGCGCGGATTTCTGCGACATCAAGCCAGGTGACGTTGTGGCGGTCTGGGGATCTGGTGGCGTCGGGCTCATGGCCCAGCAGAGCGCCTTCCTCATGGGTGCCGAGCGCGTGATCGCGATCGACCGCTTTCCCGAGCGCCTGCAGATGGCGCGGGACCACGTCGACGCGGAGACGATCAACTACATGGAGGCCGAGAGCGTCGTCGAGACGCTCAAGGAGATGACGGGAGGACGCGGCCCCGACGCGTGCATCGATGCCGTCGGGATGGAGGCGCATGGGACCGGCATCAGCCATGCCTACGACCGGATAAAACAGACACTGCGTTTGCAGACCGATCGCGGAGAGGCGCTCCGCCAGGCAATTCAGGCATGCCGCAAGGGTGGCATGCTCTCGATCCTCGGCGTCTACGGGGTTATGGACAAGTTCCCGATGGGCGTCATCATGAACAAGGGACTGACCATCCGGACTGCGCAGCAACACGGCCAGAAATACGTGCCGCGTCTCCTCGAACATGTCGCAAGGGGCGAACTTGATCCCTCCTTCATGGCGACGCATACGATGTCGCTGGAGGATGCGCCGCGCGGGTACGAGATGTTCAAGCACAAGCAGGACGGCTGCGTGCGGGCCGTGTTCGTCCCGTAAGCGTGAGCAGGGATGGGTCTCACGCCTTACCGCGACCCTAGTTCCCGGCACTCGACGCGGCCTTCGAGGAGGTGCTTCACGGGCTCGCCCTTCATTACATGAAGGACATTGTGCCAGAGGTCCTGCGAGTCGCGAATCCAGGTCCATGGCCCCTGCGAAGCCGAGTGCGGTGTGAGGATCACGCGGTTGCTGCCGTCCTCATGGAGCGCATGCAGCGGACTGTCGGACGGGAGCGGTTCCGGCAGGCGATCGTCGATCGGCGCAAGGTCAAGCAGGGCGAAGCACCCTATGACGCGCTAAGCCAAGGCGAGCGCGAGCGGCTGCAGAAGCTCCTCAAAATCTTGGTCAATGCAACTTCGTACGGGATCTATATGCAGATGGATCGGCAGGACGGCACGACCGCGCGCGTGCGGGCACATGGGCTCACGATGGTGGAACGGGAGATCAGTGGACCGGAGAAACTCGGTCCCTATTGCTTCCTGCCGCTGGCCACCCTGATTACCGGTGCGGCCTGTCTAATGCTGGCACTTGCCGAGCACGAGGTCCATCGCCGGGGCGGCCAGTACGCTCTGATGGACACCGACTCACTGGCGATCGTCGCCACCGACCATGGTGGTCTGATCCCCTGTCCCGGAGGCCAAGAACTGGTGCAAGACGGCACCGAGGCGATCCGGGCGCTGAGCTGGGACGAGGTCGAGGATATCCGGGACCGGTTCGTTGCACTGAATCCGTATGGGGATGGCGAGAGCATCCTCGAGCTCGAGGATGAGAACTATGCGGTCTGCGGACAGCCGAACCACAGACCAAGTTGCATCTGCACGAAGGAGCGGCGGCAGCTCTTCACCTACAGCGTGGCCAGCAAGCGCAACGCACTCTTAAACGTTGGCGAGGAAACCTCGATCCGTAAATACTCCGAGCACGGACTCGGCGCCTATGACACACCGCGTGACCACGACACGGGCGAGAGGGTCCGCAAGTGGGAACGCCACGTCTGGAAGATCCTGATCGATCGCGCATTGGGACGGCCGGTTGAGCTTCCGGCATGGGCGTACCAGGCGGCGCTGATCCAGTTCCGGATTTCAACACTGTAGCAGCTGCGCTGGTTCGACACCTACAACCGCTCCTCCAAGGGTGAGGACAAACCCTACCCCGAGCGCGTCAAACCGTTCAACTTCCTGAGTCATGCGATGCCGAAACCGCTCACGGCAATTCCCGGCGATATGGGTTCGGACCGGTTCTGCCTGATCGCGCCGGCCGGGGAGCGACGCCGCTTCGTCAATCGCCACGATCGAAAAGGTGGGCAATACACCGCTGGTGTCGATTTCACCCCGAAGACCTACGCCGATCTGATTGACGGCTACGACCGGCACCCGGAGCGAAAGTTCGCAGGGGAGGACGGGCAATCATGCCAGGAACACACTCGAGGGCTGCTGCACAATCTGCCACTGGCGGTCAGCAGTATTCGGCATGTCGGCAAGGAGGGCAACGAGCTGGAAGCCCACCAGGCGGGGTTGGTGACGGAAGTAGAGCGGCAACTGGAGTACCACGACTCGAGCTTCGACGACCTGATCGCCGCCTTGCAGCAGATCCCGACCAAAGTGATCGTCGAAGCGACAGGGTACAACCCCCGCACCGTCAGGTGGCTCAACCGCGGGAAGTTTCAGCCGAGTGAGCGTCGCTTGGGTGTCCTCTGCACCCTCTGCGGGATTCAATCCAGTCTGCTGTCTCTGCGTACTCCTCCCAACCGATGGTGAAATCGGCAGCGGAAACCCGGTAGCTCACTCACGAACGACAGTCGGGTCAAGCACGATGACGGGCACAGAGTGAACCGCGCCCGTCATTGCAACAGCGAGAATGTGCAGGTCTTAGTTTGACGGGGTCGCTTGTGGTGTACCGGGCATACCCAAACCGCTGAACATGAGGGACACCGTCACCGTCGTGGTGCCATCCGCATTGTCCTGCAGGACAGCTTCGCCGGTATATCCCGATTTGTTGAGTCGCTCCAGGGCAATCCAAAGCTCACCATCGGTTGTTCACCTGGGATATAGCCACAGGCGATGTAGTTTTGGATCGTCTGTTCAGTTTCGTGGACGTTGATGGCGTGCTCGGCAGCGAGGATGTCATCAAGCGGCGCCTCGACCTTGGTGGTGCTCTGGGCGACGATCTGTCCGCCTCCCACCACCAGTGTACCTATAGCCCCGGCTGCAGGAGAGGCTGCCATGCCGTGAGGCGAGGCAACTGGTGTCGCGCCATCAGTGGTCGCCGTGACATTATTCAGGGGAAAGACAACATCACCCAGTTCGGCACAGGCACCCGAGTGAATATGTGCGGGGTGGGAAGCGGTTTCCGCAGGCTCTCCCTGATCGGGTGGAGTGGCAGACGTTCCTTGCGCGGTCACCGGCGAGACGTTGATCAAGAATCCCAGCGCGAAGATGAAAGCGGCGGCTGCCAGTGTCACCGGCGTGAGAAGATGTTTGATCATGATCGGTCCTCCGTATCAATGAGCGTGGCCTGCTCCCCGAGCCATCAATCGGCACAGGAGCGAAACTGCATAGGCCGGTCGCTGGCTCACATCCCGCTGCATGCACACGATGTAAGTCAGCGACCGGCCCGAAGCCAGGCCACTGAACCCGAAGTGCTCGCTCAGCCACCAGCTCAGCGGGATGTTGACGAAGACCGTGACAACGGCAATGTCCACGAGCGTGCGCGTGTCGTGCATGGCATAAAAAGCACGCTGGATCAGGTATCGCCATATCTCCCGTTCCCATGCCTCAATCCACTTGCCGGTCTCTGGATCACGCGGGGCCCCGGAGGCGCCGAGCCCATGCTAGGAGTCCTTTCGGACAGATGCCCCGGCTTTCTCATCTCGCGACGCGCCGTCCTCGGCATCCATCAGCGCGTCGTGTCCCATCGACCACCACGGCTATGCTGAACTGCGCCAAGCCATCATAATGGGTTGAAGTCTTACCCTGACTGCAACAGCACATGGTAAGCCGGCTACGATGTCGGCTCGCATTGCCTGCTCGACGTGCATAGGAAATGACAACGGCATCACCTGGTTTCGAAGGACGGGACGCTGAAGTCCTGGCAGCAGTGGGACGGAACGGTATCGGACCCGCTGACCATGGACGAGGACGAGCAGGGGGAATGGTTGTGGTGGAAGCAGGCAGGGACGCCCGAGTCACGGTCATCATGCCGACGTACAAGCAGAGTTCGTTCATCCGACGGGCTATCGACAGTCTCCTCGCCCAATCCTTTGGCGCCTGGCGTCTGATCATCATTGACGACGCGTCGCCAGACGGGACCGACAGCATCGTCAAGCCGTATCTGGTCGACCATCGTATCGACTACCTGCGCCTTCCCAGGAACGGAGGTCTGGGTGCGGCGCTCAATGTCGGACTGAATCACTCGACTGGCGAGTTTGTCGCGTATCTCCCTTCGGACGATGTCTACCATGCCGAGCACCTCGCGACGCTCGTCACCTGCCTGGATCGAGCACCGGAGGCCGTGCTTGCGTTCTCGGGCGCCCGCTACCACTACAACCGGGTATCCTCGGGGCAGATACCAGGGGAACCCCTCCAGCTCGTACAGGTGCTCCACCGGCGATCGCCCGACCGCTGGCTGGAGCGCCATGAGCTGGTCACCGACGATCTGGACCGAATGTTCTGGAACCTGCTCGGTGAACGACGCGGATTCGTGGGAACCGGCCAGGACACCTGCGAATGGGTGGACCATCCTGCACAGCTTCATAAGGTCATCCGGGAGCCGGACGGTGGCATCAACCCTTACCGGGCCGCCTTCGGCGTCCGTGAGCCCATGCGCTTCCACTCCTCGGTCGGCAACAGGATTGATGAGATCGCGCGTTACCAGCGGTATCGGAACCGCCCGGCGACGCCGAT
>JAUJLY010000194.1:4476-6171 GCA_030447145.1 Thermomicrobiales bacterium | reverse complement strand
GCCCTACTACGAGCTCGCCCATGCATTACTCCGTCAATAGGGACAGCGCAGTGCCGCCCCGGAGAGATCGAATACAGGTTGCGGTATAGTTAAGGCATCATTGCCGGATCATGGAATCCCTGCTGCTCACGGTTTTATAATGTCATATCACCATATTAGCATAACCCAGCCGCCGTCAATCGAGACAACGTTCCCCGTCGGGAACTTCGCCAGCGAACCGGCATTCCAGCACCCTAAAACACACAAAGCAGCACCAGTCGCTTCCGGAGGAGATCATGGTTGACGATACACCCTCCACAAACAAGCGCCGTCCTTCCCATTCCACCCCTCCCCGATCCCGCTTTCGGGGCCGGGATGGCGTCACCTCCGAGGAGCGTGAACGTCCACCGAGCGATCTCCCCGGTATGGTTGAAGCCGAGAAGAGGATTCATCGGGCGCGGCCGGATCAGCTTCCGCTCTTCGACCACCTGCCGGAGTCGCCATACGATTCCACGGTTCCGACGAACCTCTCGGAACTGACGGCGGGCTCCAGCCTTCCGTTGGCCCGCAGCTGGTACCGTCATGTCCTGGAACGATTGGGACGCCCGCGGAACACGGTCGAGTCGTACAGCTATGATCTGACGGTGCTGGAAAACCTGATTGGGCCAAAGCCATTGAACAGGATCACCAACGGCGATATCGCAAAATATCTCGGCGAAGCCTCGAGCAAGACCACCCGAAAACGTCGCCTGACCTCCGCCCGGCGCTTCTTCCGCTACCTGATCGAAGAGGAAAAGGTGCTGCAATTTGACCCGACAGAAGGTTACTATCCCCACTCCATTCAGCTTCGCCTGCCGGTTCCACTCTTCAAGGACGAGCAGGAAACGCTGATGGAGGCTGCTCGTATCGATGAGCCGTGGTCGGCTCCTGCGATCTGGCTGATGATGCGCCTGGGACTTACCCGCTCCGAGCTGCTTGCGCTCAGGCGGGATCATATCGACCGCACTGACCCCCGCGAACCCGTCGTTTACATCTTCTACGATGACGCGACAAAGCAGTCGAAGGAGCGCAAGCTCGCGGCCAACCTGGAGTTTTCCGAGCTGTATGACGCCTTCCTTGAGGAGAGGAATCCGCCAGATATTCTCTTTCCGGTCGGCCGTCAGGCTGTGAACGGGATGGTGGACCGGGTGCGTCGAGCCGCCGGTATCACCAAGGATGTGACCCCTAATACCCTGCGGCACACGTTCGCCGTGGAAGCGGCACGTGGTGGAGCCGATGTGCAGCAACTCCTGACACTGCTGGGACTTGCCGACGATCCCCGGAATCGCTCCTCAGTCGCCCGGTACATCCGCCTCGCCGAACCCGCGCTCGGCAGCGAGAAGACAGCGGAAATGGAGGCCAACGCGGCCACTCCCGACACATAGCTCGATGGGAGCAACCAGGTTAGCCAGGAGGGATCGTGATCTCTAGGGAACGAATTAGCGGGACGACACATGAGCTGGACTATCGGCGTCCAGGCAACGCCGACCACGGAACAATCCTGAAGGTCTTCCCCTTCGCAATCAGTCATCGTCACCTTGCTCCAAGGGGATAAATCGGAATCCTGAAGCGCACCTTGCGGGAAACTCACACGGGAGCGGCATCATGGCCATGCTGCTGGACGCCCTCGATGTGGTCATCGTCGAGTTCTTCGGTCGGGGAGGCATGGGTGGTCAC
>JAUJLY010000194.1:0-4376 GCA_030447145.1 Thermomicrobiales bacterium | reverse complement strand
CGCCCTCGATGTGGTCATCGTCGAGTTCTTCGGTCGGGGAGGCATGGGTGGTCACTACCACAGTATCGACAAGGTGCTGGATCTCTACTACCTGGAGCTTGACGCGTGGGCGGCATTCTCATGGACCGAACGGATCCCGCACATCAGCGCCATTGCTCTCTTCCTCTATCGCGTGGCGGGCGTGGTGTCTTCGAGCTGATCCCATGGCGTCCTGCGCTCTTCGTCTTCCCGAACCTCTTCGAACACTGGTTCCTCTTCTATCTAATCCGTAGCCGCTTATTCCCAAGCCTGGAAATGAACGCGTGGAAGAATGCGATTCTGTGGCTCGCAGTTCTCTACATCCCCAAACTCGCACAGGAGTATCTGCTCCACGTCGCCCAGGCGCAGCCATGGGATTGGGTGAAGGGAGTGTTGGGAATATAGCCCTGCATATCCCAGGCCAGAAGTTGTCGAGCCATGGCCTCGATCTCACTTCGGCCATGCAAGATGCTCCGCCATCGCTGCGGAATCGCCTCAGCGCCATAGGCCGCGCCTGCTAGTGCGCCTGCGACCGTGGCGGTAGTGTCCGCGTCGTCCCCCATCATTGCTGCCCTTACAACAACGTCCTCTGCAGAGTCCTCATGCAGCAATGACCAAAGCGCAGCGGTGACCGTCTCCAGCACGAAGCCGGCAGAGCGAACATGCTCGTAATCCAGTGTCCCGGCAGGGGCGACGGCAGACCGGACGTCATCATCCTCTACACCGGCCGTGGCGGCATCCAGCACGGATTCGATGGCGCCGCCGTCGAGCAGATGGACGATCCCCTGGCAGATAGCGACGGAACCCCACGTCGCCCGTGAGTCTGCATGGGTGATACGAGAGGTGTCTATCGCCGCCTGGACCATGCACCCATGGTGCGAGCGAAAACGCAGCGCAATCGGCGCACACCGCATGACGGAGCCATTGCCAGCAACACCGCGTGCGCTCTCACGCTGCAGGCGTTCGCCCGCCTCGTCCCATCTGAGCCCTGACGCCAGCAACGAGAGCGCCTGGCGCGTCTGGTTGCCGATGTCCTTGGGACCACTCCGCATCCATGCCACAAAGTTCGCCGCGACTTGGTCCAGATCGATTCCATCCGACGTGCAGGCGCGGGCAATCGCCAGCATCATCGGTGGTCTCACCTGGCTCCAGCCCCCACCAACGATGTCGCGGAGACCGTTCGGGTACTTGAGGGCTACCTCATCGCGGGACTTGATTTGAACTCGAGTGTTGCACCCAGTGCATCGCCACACGCGGAGCCGACAAGGGCTCCCACATACCGGGATTCCATAGAAATACTCATAATGAAAGCGCCTCGCTGAGATCGGTTGACGCCCCGCCGAGAGCAGCGATCGCGGCATCGTCGGCTCCTGCGGCGCGGGCTGGCACAATCACATCAACTACCAAATCAGGAACCCATGCGCGCAAGAGCTCGCACGATTCCGCCGCGGCAAAGATCGCCGGATGGACCGTGGGCCAGATTACCACCGATATACCCGATCGGATCTCGACGTCATTAGCCCCCACCAGGCGCCCACGACCCGAAAGTGGAGTCAGCACCTCGGGGCTCGAAGCACCACCCAACTGCACGGATGCGCCTGCGGGAAGCCGAATATGCTCCAGTGCGAAATAGCGGCAAGCGGTGAGAAGTTGCCGGTTGACATCGCCGTTGCTGATGCCAATCGGCACAATAGGGCTTGGCCGGAAGGCTGGTCGCGCTGCCTCGTACCCCTGCGCGAGGTGCATCTCCCGCGGGTTTCCCTGGGCATCGACACGACCCCAGTCATCGAGCCGAAACGTGACATCAGAGGGTTGCTGAACCTCGTAGACGATCACCCCAGCACCAAGGGCGTGAATCGTCCCCGCAGGAATCAGGGTAGTCATCCCAGATTCGGCATCGAGGGCCCGGAGCGCATCGGCTGAGCTTCCATCAAGGCTCCTCGCGGACGTCATAAATGCTTCCAGACCGACATCGTCCGCCAGGCCGAGATAGAGCTTCCCTCCCGGAGTGGCGTCCAGCACACACCATGCTTCTGTCTTGCCCAGCCGATCCAGGGGTTGAGCGCCGTCATCATCAGGATGCACCTGGATGGAGAGATTCTCGGCGGCGTCGATCAACTTCACCAGCAAGGGGAAAATATTCCGACCGCCAACCGCTTCCTGCGCCCTGGTCCCAAGCCGCCCATGCGGATCCCGGTCGACTATCGCCTGGAGGTTCAAGCCCTCCCCATCACCTTCCGCGACCATCACCTCGCCAGACGTGACCAGGGCTTCACCAATTCGTTCGTCCGGCGGCAGATCGAGTCCGTAGTGAGACAGCTTCCTGCCACCCCAGGGCTTGGGGTCGAGATGCGGGATCACCTGCGAGACTCTTGCGCGGCGTGTCATCACAATCGTTTGCTCCCGGACGCAGCATCAGTCATGATCTTTCCTGTAAGCATGCTAGCTCAGATCCAACCGTGCACGAGGATCCGGGCATGTCAGCCTCAGCCAGATAACTGCAAGGACCGATTCAGTCATGACGCTGTTCACGCATCAAAATCCGAACCAGAATAATAGCGACGACGAACTGATCGAGAACTTCTGGGCTGTCATTCCCGCGGGCGGGCCGGGCACACGCCTGTGGCCGCTCAGTCGATCCGCACGACCCAAGTTCTTGCTGCCGTTGCTCGGAGACGATTCACTGTTGCAACAGACATTTGAGCGTTTGAAGCGCCTCACTGCACCGTCCAGGATCATGGTCGTCTGCGGTCCCGCACACGTGGCGTCGATTGCACGACAGCTTCCGGATCTTCCTACCGCCAATATCATCGTGGAGCCCTCGCCCTCGCCTCGGCCCTGATCCAGCGACAAAATCCACGCGCTGTGATGGGCAGCTTTGCAGCGGATCACGGGGTCATTGTGACGTCGATGCGTTCTGCCGGGCGGTTCGCACCTCCATTGCGGCAGCTGAGACGGGCGACCTGGTGACGGTTGGTCTCCAGCCAACACGCCCGGAAACGGGCTAGGGCTATATTGAGCGAACCGACGACGTTCGCCTGGAGACAGTCACTGGCACAGCGTACCGCGCGGAGCGGTTCGTGGAGAAGCCGCCGCTCGAACTGGCCCAGCGATACGTCAAATCGGGCAAATTCCTCTGGAACGCGGCCATGTTCGTATGGAGAGTTGACGCGTTGACGGCCGAGCTCCGTCGACTGCAGCGGGAGGTCCATGCCGGGGTCAGGGAGATTGCCGCTGCCTGGGAGTCCCGTGACCAGGAACAGGTGACCGCCCGGGTGTGGGCAACCCTGCCAAACGTCACCATCGACAACGGTGTCATGGAAAACTCCTCCCGGGTCGCTGTCGTTCCCGCGGAGATGGGTTGGTCGGATGTCGGGGACTGGCATGGTCTGGGTGAGCTGATCGATCACGACGACCTCGGCAACTCGGTCCGTGGCGACCTGGTCCAGATTGACACGACGAACAGTGTTGTCTGGTCCGAATCCAACAGGATGGTGGCAACCGTCGGCATGGACAACGTCATCGTGGTGGATACCGAGGATGCCCTGCTGGTGATCGACTGCAGCCGGTCCCAGGAGGTCCGGAAGATCGTGGTTCTCCTGAAGGCAGCAACGCGCGCGAAGCTGACGTGACGGGGGCCGATAGCGGAGCCTGTGGCGGCAGAATAAATCGGTCAGACACCCGAGATGCTCTCCCTGGTGCGACCCAACCCGGCCTACTGCACCAGCTGCACGAGCGATAACAACACAAGGTAGGCCATGGACTGAATGTTATCGATCGAGACTTTCTCGGCGACGTCGTCCACACTGTGATGAATCGGCGTCCATCCATACAGTTCCCGGGCGATCATCACTGCGTCGATTCCCTGTTCTCGGACCATGTTGTCGTCCGCGACGATTTCAGTAGTCTCCTCCGATTGGATAATCTGGCCCAGGCCATAAGTGTCGTTGGTCTCGATGAGGAGATTTTTCATCCATCGCGAGCCAGCATTGGAGTTAAGAATCATGTATCGCCCTTGTCGCTCGGCGCCGACCGAGTCGATGTTGAAGACACCTTTGACCGCAACACCTTCGGTGTTCGCGGTCCGCGCCCAGACATTGGCACCCAGGATCCCCACCTCTTCTGCATTGACGAAAACGAACCGGACGGGATGTTCCAACTCATATTTCGCCAGAATCCTGGCGATCTCCAGATTCACTGCCATACCGCTTGAGTTGTCATCCGCCCCGGGTGCCACCGATGGATCATCGTTATTGATAGAGTCGAAATGCGACATCACCGCATAGACGGAACTGTCATCCTCACCGGGCACTTCAGCGACGACATTGACCAGGAGAATCCCTTCCGGTGTGAGAAAG
>JAUJLY010000193.1:3074-6181 GCA_030447145.1 Thermomicrobiales bacterium | reverse complement strand
GTACATGCTCGGCTTCTCCCTTCTTGGCGAGGGCAGAAGCAGTGCTCCCTTTCACATCGTGCTTGCTCTGGCATCGATTCTTCCGGTGGGCGCGGAACACATGCTCACCGCCCAGGAGGAGGTCGACCGCCTGCGCGGCATGATCGGCATGATGGCAACGCTGATCACCTTCGTTCTCGTCCTCATCGCCTACTGGATCGGCGAGACCAATTCCTGAAGTGCCGGCAATGTTGCCCGCTCCCAGGCACCCAGATAGTCAGCATCCTTCACCTTCACGGGACCACACGGGCACTGTCTTCGACTGTTAACCGTCTCCAGGATTCGCCACCTGATGTCCTCCCCCACCCCTCCTGTCAACAGCCTCACCGTGGATGTCGCCATCATCGGTGGCGGCATCGCTGGAAGCTCCCTCTCACTTGTTCTCAGGCGTGCCGGTCTTGAGGTTGCCCTTATCGAGCGCGAACGGACCTTCCGTGACCGTATTCGCGGCGAGGCAATTCATCCATGGGGCACCAAAGAGGTCCATATGATGGGCCTGCGCCCCCTTCTTGACGAAGCGGGTGCGATCTCCCTGCCGTTGTGGACCCGCTACCGGGATGCGGAAGCGTCGACACCCTACGCCTGGACCGATGATTTTCCGGATAGCTTGGGCGGTATCAGTGTCAATCACCTACGGCTCCAGCAGGTGCTCCTCCAGGAAGCACGGGATGAGGGCGTTCGCGTCTTCTGGCCCGCATCGGCCTCCCCCATGAAAGTGCAGGACGGCTGGGACACCACAGTCTCGTCGACCGGGGGCGAGAAGCGGTTACGGGCGCGCCTGCTCGTGGGAGCCGATGGCCAGCGGTCGGCAACGCGGACACTGATCGGAGGCAATGTCAAGCGTGACCCGGTCCATCACCATATCGGCGGCATGCTCGTCCGCGGTGTTGATCTCCCTGCCAATAGTGCCCATCAGGCACACCATGTTGCCGGATTCGGGCTGGTCTATCTCCAGCGAGATAGCCTCGCCCGTGCCTACTACATCTGCCCCACCGAGGAGGCTGCGGAACTGCAGGGCCCGTCGGGCACCGAGGCTTTCATAGCACGTGTCGGCGCGCTCTACCCGGATGGGGCGTTTGCACAGGCGGAACCCGCTGGCCCACTCGGTTTCTTTCCGAACGCCGATCTGGTCAGTGATCGGATGGCTGGGAGGCATGCCGTCCTCATCGGTGACGCAGCCAGCGCCAACGATCCCTGCCAGGGCCACGGCCTCTCGCTTGTCTTTCGCGATATTCGGCTTCTCCGTGACCTCGTACTTGATGCAGACATCGCCGATGTCCCAGAACGGTTCGCCTCCGCCCGAAAGGAGTACTACGCGGTCCTCCGGGAACACGCCCGGTGGGCGGCGCCGCTCGCGACGGAAACCGGTGAAGAGATCGAAGCGCTTCGTGCCCAGATTGAGCGCGCGCGCGAGGCCGATCCGTCCGCCGGTGGCTTCGCCAATCTCTTTGCCACCGGACCAGACGGCCTGCACGTCGACGAAGCTGCACGGGCGCATTTTTATGGCGAGGATCTTCCGGGAGCCACTGTCTTTGGCTACCCACAGCCAGCTCCGGAACGGAGAACCCGGCCAGTTGAAGGACCTACAAACACCAGCACAATGCGCGCAGCGAACGAATAGGGTGAACGTACATCTGGTTTGAGCTTGTCTGCCTTGCTAGAGTCAATGAGTACACGTGATGTCCATTCAGCGCGGGTTACGTCTTTGGGATGCCCTGCGGCATGTGAACCACAAGCAGTGGCAAGAGATGAAAGAAATAGGCGGCGCCTCGGCGTCGTGTACCGTCTTGTCCGGCTGGGATGAGGGTTGGGGGAATGTATTGATGCGACGCGCTCTATCCGTCCTTTTGGCGGCAATGATCGCGGCTGTTGCCGGAGGGCCCTTGGCAGGGACTGCTGTCGGTGTCCAGAGCCAGTCAGTAGACGTCTGGGTTGAAGTAGCGACGGCCAATCCGGGGGTTGGGTGCTTCGTCGACACGAGTATTGAAGTCCGTGGAGGTGGCGCGAGCGTCTCGGGTGCAGATGTCGTGCTGACACTTTCCGACGACGCTGACAGCACGATATACAGCAGCGACCGCGGCGTGACAGATGACGCCGGCATCGTGCATCTGGGCTATGACACCAGTGCCACCGGCAGCGGCACCAAGACCTGGCTGGAGGTTGTGGTGAATGGCTCGTATGTTGGTGGCCGAACCGTAATGGTCGACGGCGACAGCTGCTCGGGTGCTCCTTCGTTGCTGGATATGAGCGGTGAGGTTGCAACGATTTCGGACGGTGTTGTCGACAGCCCGGTCGAAGGGGCTGCGTCGAGCGACGCGGTCATCATCCCGGGCGTTTCTGCATATCCGCAGCAGCGCTCACTGAGCTGCGAGTACGCGGCGGTTTCGATTGCCACCGGCGCGCTCGGCTCCTGGGTATCCGAGTACGACATGGAGGCGGTAACCCCGCTTTCCGCCAATCCTCACTGGGGATTCCGTGGCGACATCAATGGCGTCTGGGGCAATACCGACGACTACGGCATCTATGCCGACGCGCTGATCCCGGGCCTGAACCTGTTCGGTTTCCAGGGTCACTCCTTCTATGGTAATCCCGCCGACCTGATGTCCTCAATCGATCAGGGGCGCCCGACACTCGTCTGGCTCGGTCTTTGGGGTGATCTCAGCCACGACGAGTACACCGAAGACGGCTCCCGCTTCCAGTTGACGCAGGCGATGCATGTGATGGTGGCCTACGGCTACGATTCGAGCGGGGTGTACCTCTCCGATCCCGGCACCGGCCAGTACCGTTACTACGACTGGGGTACCTTCAATTCCATGTGGCAGGTCATGGACGGCATGGCACTCGGAGTCTCCTGGTAAACAGAAACAGGAGATGTGCAGAAACGGGGGCGTCCTTAAGGACTGCCCCCGTTGTGTTTTAGCCCAAATGCAAGTCACCCCACCGACCTGGAGGACCACTCAGTACCAGTGTGGGTGTTGTGCACACACCCACGAAAACCGGGGGGTGCAGAGGCGGCCCCGGCGAGCGGCAGTTGGGGGCGGGGTCACGGGGGCGGACAGTCTTTTTTT
>JAUJLY010000193.1:0-3064 GCA_030447145.1 Thermomicrobiales bacterium | reverse complement strand
CGTTGTAAACATAAACCGGATTGTTGCATACTCGGGTCAGTCCTTTCGGAGGCCCCCGTTTCTGTTTCCGCCGAAGTCCATGACACCTCACGGACCTGTAGCACCAGTCAGTCCATGTCTGGGTCTGGTCCACACACCAAGGAAACCGGGCTCGTCAAGCGGCTGCCCGGACTAGCCGAATTTGGTGCCGGTGAACCGGGAGCTGACGCTCTTTTTTAGCGGCGCCAGGCGGCGCCCATCCATGCGATACTCCCGGCAATGCTGATCCTCGAGAATTCCGGAGGTCCTATGGTTTCGCGACGAGATCGACGAGTGGGCCTGGTCTTTGACGACCGCTATCTGTCCCACAACAGCGGCCAGTTCCTGATCGCCTACCGCGATCAGTACCCCTTCCCCGAACCAATCCCTCATCCATCCAGCCCCCAGATCGCCTCCCGTACCAAGCACCTGCTCGACTTCTTCGGATACTCCGATGTGATGAAGCGCGTGGATGCATTCGAGGCGACGGACGAGATGATCCTTGCTTGCCACACCGCCGAATACCTGGCACGGGTCCGCGACGTCAGCAAGACCGGTGGAGACGTCGGCACTGGTGCGCCGATCGGGCGCGGAGGCGAGCGCATTGCCCGGCTGGGAGCAGGTGGAGTTGCCGCTGGCGTAGACGCGGTCATGTCTGGAGATCTGCACCATGTCTACGCGCTCGTCCGCCCGCCGGGACATCATGCAATGCCCGACAAGGGTATGGGTTTCTGCATCTTCGGGAACGTTGCGATCGCTGCCTGTCATGCCCAGCGGGCGCATGGTGCGAAGAAGATCGCTATCCTCGACTGGGATGTCCATCACGGCAACGGCACCCAGGACGCGTTCTACGACGACCCCTCGGTGCTCTTCATCTCCATCCATCAGGAGGATCTCTTCCCCGTCGGATGGGGATCGCTGGACCAGACTGGCGAGGGTGATGGCATCGGGACCACAGTCAACATTCCGCTTCCGGCGGGAAGCGGCAACCGCGCCTACATGCACGTCATGGATCACATTGTCGCGCCCATCCTGCGCCAATTCGATCCCGATCTGATCCTCGTCTCCGCCGGGCAGGACGCCAGCGTCGAGGATCCACTCGGTCGGATGTCCCTTACCACCACCGGATACCGGGCGATGACCGGGGTTGTGCGCGGCATTGCGGACGAGGTCTGCGAGGGACGGCTTGTGGTCGCGCAGGAGGGCGGCTACAGCCAGCACTACGCACCCTACTGCTCCGCCGCGATCGTTGAGGGACTCTGCGACGGCCTTGGCGGCTTCCAGCCGGTTGAGGAGCCGTACGGACCGCGGGCGGAGTCGATGCCACCTTCCCGCCGCATTGGCCTTGATGCCGAGGCCGCCATTGATGATGCTATCAAGACACACGAGAGGCACTGGGTGTTGCGGGAACGCAGCGTCCGGTAGAAACGCTCGCACCGTTTCTCACATCTCAAACGGAAAATCCACTCCGCACTCCCCGGCAATATCGGCCAATTGCTTCAGGACTGTGCGTCTCACCGGGATGCCGAGAGCACGATTCCGCCGCTCCGCATCCGACTCAGGATCACCGGGAATCAGCACCTGTTTCCCCGGATATTCGTCCGACACTTTGCTGGCGCGGAGCTTCCCAAGCATGTCGTCCATATCGGCCCTGAACTCATCCAGATCGCGGAAAGCATCGATCCGCCAGGCGACAAAGGCGTGTCCGGTCCCCTCTGTTGGAGCATTGGCGACGTAGGATGCACCGATCTGGTGGCTCCAGGTATTGCTCGCCAGCTGGCCGCAAAAGATCTCCACCATCAACCCAAGCCCATATCCCTTGTGCCCGGACGTCTCTCTTGCACCACCAAGAGGCGTCAGCCCCCGGACGGCATCGGCATCCATTGTCGGTCTCCCGTCACTGTCAACTCCCCACCCCGCCGGAATGGGAAGACCCGCCCGCCGGGCAACCTCGATCTTCCCGAAGGCGACGGTCGAGGTTGACATGTCGAGGCAGAAAGGCAGGCTACCGGTCGGCACGGCGAAGGCCAGCGGATTCGTTCCCAGCATCGGCTCCTTGCCATACATCGGCACCACGATCGCCGAAGAGTTGGTCATCGCCATACCGGCGAATCCCTGCTCGGCCGCCATCAAGGCATAACTCCCTGCGATGCCGAAGTGGTTGCTCCGCCGGACAGTTGCCATGCAGATACCAGTCTCCTCTGCTTTGGCGATGCAGCGCGACATTGCCCGGCGGCCCACGGTGAGACCCAGACCGTTGTTTGCGTTGAACGCGATAGTCGACGGTGTCTCCCGCTCCACCGCGAGCTCCGCGTCGGCGTCAATCAGTCCTGCCCGTAGCCGCCGGACATACCCCGGCAAACGGGCCACTCCATGCGATTCGACTCCACGCAAATCTGCGAGCAGAAGCGCATCTGTCGCCTGTGCGGCGTCATCCGACCCAACACCGGCCGCTGCGAAAAGCTGCTGGACGAATGCCCCGAGCCGCTCCTCGTCGAAACGCGGTTCGGACGCCCATGTATCAGTCGCTGCTCCCGTCATTCCTCGTCCTCCAAGAGCCTTCTGTCCCCCGGCCTCGATTGTCCAACCCACCCCGTCTGCTGGCAATCCCCGTGGCGGCATCCTGCTTGCCAAGCTTGCGCCAAATAGACCGAATCTCGCGTCTTGACGGCTGATTTATGGTGCAGTAGCATCATCGATGGTGACACCCCCTCTATGGGATGTCGTCGTTCTGGTACGGGTTGAGCCACTCTCCCCGTTTTGGCCCGTGAAGGGAGCCTCGTTGGACGCTGACAGTCCGCGTTTCAGTTCAATGGATTTCCTCCGGAACTAGACCGGCCAGCGCCTGCCCCTGATTGGCATGCCGCCCCGGTCGCACCGGGGACAATCGCCCGATCTCACTCATAAATGCTCTTCGTGACCCATTGCATGGTGCGGTCAGGCGGGACTGGTCGTGCCACTTGACCTAGTCCGATTAGCCTCGTCGGTTCTCCCTCGACCTCGATGACAAGCAGGGCGTGAGCAGCACATGCGTGGAGTGGGTACG
>JAUJLY010000192.1 GCA_030447145.1 Thermomicrobiales bacterium | reverse complement strand
TGGTCGTCCTCCATCCCGGTGCAGGTGATCCGAGGCGGCGGTGGCCACCGGAAAAGTTTGCGGCCGTTGGCGACGCGCTGGCTGCGGCTGGCGCCCAGGTCGCGGTGGTGGGAGCGCGCGAGGATGAGCGTCAAGTGGTTGAGGCGGTCGTCGGGGCGATGCGGGCAAAGGCCGAGAATCTCTGGGAGAAACTTTCTCTGGGAGGTTTGGCCGGTCTTCTGGATCGATGCGCAGTCGTTGTCTCAAACGATTCCGGACCCCTGCATCTGGCCGCCGCAGTCGGCACTCCCACCGTGGGCATCTACTGGTGTTTCAACCTAGTTAATGCTGGCTCACTGAGCCGCACTCTTCATCGGCCCCAATTGTCGTGGCGGCTCGAATGTCCGGTGTGCGGTGTCAACTGTCTTGGCGGTCAATGCGATCACGACACCTCTTTTGTCGCTGACGTGCCGGTGGAGCAGGTGGTAGCCTCTGCGCTTGAGCTCCTTTCGGCGGGGGCTCGATCATCTGATGGAGCCAACGCCCTGATTTGAGCACTAAACCGGATGAATCGTGTCGGGGCCCGGTATTCCGTCTCAAGCCCTCTTTTTGACGCACAGGCGTTTTGTAACCGGATACCCAGATCGACTAGCTGTCTATCACTTCTCGGAAAAAGGCAACAAGCCGTTCTGCGTGGGTGTCGAACACGAAGTCCTGACGCTGATTCCAGACGCTCTCCCGCAGTTCATTCATTCGTGGCTCATCGTGGAGCTGTGCTGCCAGATCGTCGATCGAAGTAAACAGGGGACCCAGTTCCCTGTGCCTGGCTAGCGTCTGCGTCGCGACGATGGAGCCACTGTTGTCGGCCTGGATCATGGGTAGTCCCGCGACCGCAAGCGTGGCCAGGCGCGCTGGTACGTTGAGGTCGTCCCAGTTCGCCCGCCGAATATCCCCACGGTTGGTGCTGGGGAATGCATGGAGCCACCCGGCATCGTAGCGGGACATTTCAGGGAGCCAATGCTCCTGATCAACATGGTGATGAAGGTGAAGGTAGCCGGACGCCATGGAGTTCGTCCGATCGATCCATGCCCGCCATTGTCCATGCGTGTAGTCGCCATAGAAGTGCAGGTGGATCCGGTGCCGAGCCAACTCAGCCACAGTTTCGGGATGCAGGCCGATGGGCCTTCCCGTTACCACCGTGTGGATTTCACCGTCCTCCCCTGATAGACGCTCTGCACGTGGTCCCTCGAACCAATCTCTCTTCGGAAGATCACCATCGAGAACCAGCGTCCTATGATCATCGATTCCCGGAACTATGCTCTCGAACCACTCGCCCATCTCCGGTGTAGAGAAGATCAGGGCATCGGCGCGCTCTGTAAGATCCACCAATGGCGGCCAGGTCCCTCTCTCCAGACAAATGAACGGTCCCTCCTTGAAGAGCCAGACAAAGGGGATGCCGGGATTGTCTGTCAGAACTTGATGGACAAAAGGAACCGCCTGCCAATTGAGAAGGGCATAGATCACGTCCGGCTGAACACGCCGAACCCTATCCCGCCACCCGTCACGGGGAATGTCTTGAACATGCCCAAAGGGAACCGGGCCGACAGTATTGAACCAGTCGATATCCTTCGCGGGAGACCAGAGGCCATAGAGACGGTGACCGAGTTCCTCCAGGGCAAGAACCCGGTCCGCGTTGTATGCGAGCTCCCCGACAAGCAGGATCTTGAGGCCGTCCGGTGCCATCGGAGTAGCGAGACGATCGCGGAATCGTTGATAGCGGGAGACCTCATCGATCCTGTTGCCAACCGTGGTATGAAAGCGCATTGGCTCACGCACCCTGAAGGCATCGCGATACGGATTGATGCCACCCTTCGGCTCCCGGAGCAATTTGTGAAGCTGGGCCGGATGATCCACCCATTCGCAGGTATCCTCGCCCGTCTCCGCAAATTCTCCGCGCTCACGGAGCCGTGACCACAGCATCCGGTCCAGATCGTCCGTAACCAGCTCGTGACGCTCCAACCACCGGTCACTGGTTCGCCGGTGGAGTACTTGCACGAGCTGGAGCGGCTCGCCGGAAATTTGCCCGGCAGAGACCCGGTTGTAATAGTGCCGGACGCCGGAGAAGGCCAGTACAGCTTCCCCGCGGTGGCCGAGGCACCCGACTAGCGACGCAAGGTGCTCCGCGTGATAGACATCGTCCGACGGCAGGTAGGCGTTGAATTCTCCCGCTGCTCGATCCAGTCCCACATTGAGGGCGTGGCCGAGCCCGCCATTCTCCGTCAGGTGGATCATGTCGATTCGGGAGTTGGCCAGGTAGCGCTCGACAATGCTGCTGGTTTCGTCTGTCGAGCCATCGTCGACGATGATGAGGTGCCATTCCTGGAAGGTCTGGGCAATAAGGCTATCGACAGCACGCCGCAGGAACATTGCCTGGTTGAAGGTCGGCATGATTACCGTGACCCGGGTATCCATGCCCGCACCTTCTACCATTCCTGCGATTCCCTTTCTTGTCGATGTTTCTGGAAATGAACCAATCGATCAGATGCGGTGCTGCTGGTGCACCAGTGATTTCACTTCTGTTGCCGGGAGTGTACCAGCCACGGGCACGCCCAACTCAAGTTATCCGCTGCAGGGGCAATTGCACCACAGGAGATCGTCGGTACAATGCTCGGCAGAGGAGCCGTCGACGAACGATGGCCTTTTCTTGCCGCCGGGAGAAAATCCTCGTGATCACCGCACTTATCGGACAAAGCCTCGATGCGCTCGATACTCCGGCGCTGCTCGTCGACAGGGATGCCCTCAACCACAACATTCATGTGATGGTCTCCGCAGTGCAGCAGCATGAAGTCGGATGGCGTCCACACAGCAAGGCGCATAAATCACCTGCTGTGGCACACCTGCAACTGGTAGCAGGTGCTCATGGCATTACCTGCGCGAAGACCAGTGAGGCGGAGGTCTACGCCGGGAGCGGTGTACGTGACATCCTGATCGCCAACCAGGTTGTCGGGCCGATCAAGACCCGCCGAGTCGCCCACGTTGCCCGGCACGCCGATATCGCCGTGGCGGTCGATTCACTCGAGAACGTGCTCGAGCACGAGGCGGCCGCGTCAGAAGCTGGGACGTCGCCCCGGCTGTTGATTGAGATCAACTGCGGGATGAACCGGGCGGGTATCGAACCTGGAGAGCGCGCGCTTAATCTCGCCAAGCGAATTGCCGCGCTCAAACACGTTCGGTTCGGCGGTGTCATGACTTGGGAGGGGCACACGCTCTCGATCAAGGAACCCGAAAGGCGGCAGGAGGCGATCCTGTCGGCGCTCGCGCCCGTACTCCGGACTGTGAGGGCCATCCGGTCGGCAGGCATCGAGGTGCCCATTGTTTCCTGTGGAGGGACCGGGACATTCCAGACCACCGCAGGCATAGACGGGGTTACTGAGGTGCAGGCAGGGGGTGGCATTTTCGGCGACCGCTTCTATGGTGATCTTGGCGTGCCGGTGCACCCGGCGCTGTCGTTGCTGGTAACAGTGACGAGCCGTCCGACACCGTATCGCATCATCATCGACGCGGGGCGAAAGTCGGTGGATCCCTCCAATGTCGTACCCGAGATGATCGGTCTCCAAGATGTCACCAGTCTTGGATTTTCGGCGGAGCACGGAACCGTCGAGTTAAGTACCCCGAACACGGATGTGAAGGTCGGTGACCGGTTGCGGTTGAACATTGGTTACAGCGATCAGGCCGTCCACCTTCACGAGCAGTTGATCGTCCTGAACGGCGGGACGATTGAAGCTGTGTGGCCGACATATGCCCGCGGCCGTCTGCAATAGCCATCTGCTCTCCGAATCGGAACAAGTTAGCGAGGGCAATACGATGGAGTTCGACACGATCATTCGGCACGGCACGGTTGTGGACGGCACGGGGTCGCCTGCGCGCCAAACGGATGTTGGGATCCGGGGAGATCGGATCGAGGTCGTCGATGAACTCAACGGCGCAACTGCGTCCAACATCATCGATGCCGCAGGTCGAGTCGTCTCACCCGGCTTCATCGATGTGCATGTGCACTCTGAGGTGGCCCTGGCGGATCCGCAGGATCAGCGTCGCTACGGCAGCGTGCTGCAGGGAGTGACGACCCACTTGACGGCGCCCGACGGATTCGGTTGGTCGCTGCTCGACTATGAGAAAGCGGCGAGTCTCTGGCGGTCCACCCTCTTCTCGCATGGAAAAGCGAACCTGTCGCTTGGCTGGCCTACCGCGGAGGACTATCTCTCTATCTTCGTCGGTAACACTCCCGTCAATGTCGTGCCACAGGTCCCGCACTGCGCCGTTCGCTTCGGAGCAATGGGCTGGGATGGTCGTCCCGCCACGGACTTGGAACTGGAGCAGATGCGCGCCACGACCCGGGAGTGGATGGAGGCGGGAGCGGTGGCGCTGTGCCTGGGCCTCGATTATCAGCCCAGTGCCTTTGCCGACACCCGTGAGCTTATCGAGTTGAGCAAGGTCGCGGCCGAGTACGGCGGAATCTATGCCGCACACGTTCGATACAACGACATTGGGCGGGAGGCCGCCTGGCGCGAGACAATGGAGATCGGTGAGCAGGCTGGCATTCCCGTCCATATCTCTCATGAGCACGTGACATCGGAGACTGTGCCGCTCCTTGAGGAAGCTGCCCGGCGGTGTGACCTGTCGTTCGAGTCCTATCTCTACCATGCCAGTAACACGCACCTGGCCCTGACCTTGCCAATCTGGACGCAGGAGGGTGGACCGGACGGGATCAGGCAGCGGCTACGGGACCCGGATGCCCGTCGCCGGATTCAGGAGCACCTCCGGCGACGGCTCAATCCGGAGATCAGTGGCGATCGACCGGTCTTCGTCCATACGCAAACTGGTCGCTACATTGGTCAGTCGATCTTTGACGCCGCCCGTGACGCCGGAATGCCGGTCGACCAATTTGCGATGAAGGTGCTGGAAGAGGAACATCCCTACGCGCTCATGGTCTATCACCGCGCCAGGTCCGAAGAAGAGGTGGGGCAGTCCATTCAGCAAACAATCCAGAACCAGGCAATGATAGTTGCCAGCGATGGCATCTACAACGGGGAATCGGCACACCCTCGAGGCTTTGGCACGTTTGCCCGGGTTCTCCGGCTCTGCGTACGAGAGATGGGTGCCGTCTCGTTGGAGGACGCGATTCGAAAGATGAGTGGCTATCCTGCCGAGCGCTTCGGGATCAAGGATCGAGGGTTCCTCAAGAAAGGCTACGGCGCGGACGTGGTCATCATTGAACCGGACATTGTCGCCGACCGCGCGACCTTCGAGCAACCGCGTCTGGAACCGGTCGGGATCGATCGGGTGATGGTGAATGGAAGGACGGTTGTTCTGGCCGGCAGCCCGACCGGCGAACTTCCTGGACGGGTACTCCGGCGTTAGTGGTGCCGCGTCGCCGACCAGAGGCGCTGCCGCCTTTCGAGTATTCTCTCAAAAGTCCCCATACCTGATACCAGGCAGCGACGATGGAGCGCCCAACATCGCGCCGGCCGGCTGCAAGTATGGTCATGCTCGTATATCGTGGCCTCCCTGCAGACCTCGGTTCCCGCGCAACTCATAGTACTGGTCTCATTGAATTGTGTTCGGCGGTAGGAGACGTTCCGTGAAGTCCGAGGGCCAGGTCCCGCACTGCATCAGGAGCGCCATGAGAACGCCAATGCCCGCGCCATATCAATGATGGACCCGGGTTCCTTCAGGCAGCGCACATTCGCATCGCTGGCCGTCCGCAACTACCGGCTCTTCTTCATCAGGCAGGCAATATCGCTATCCGGTTCCTGGATGCAGCGGGTCGCACAGGTACTACTCGTGCTAGAGTTGACCGGATCGGGAACAGCGCTTGGTCTCATCACTGCGCTGCAGGCACTGCCAGTGCTCTTGTTTGGTGCCTGGGGAGGTGTCTTCGCCGACCGCTTGCCCAAGCGCTCCATCCTCTATGTCACCCAGAGCATTTCAGGTCTTTCAAGTCTGCTCATGGGCGCCCTGATTATCGCTGGCGTCATCGAATTGTGGATGGTCTACATCCTCGCTGTTCTCCTTGGTTTCTTCAAGGTCTTCGATAACCCAACCCGGCAGACGTTCATCCGCGAGATGGTCGGTGGCGATCGACTGACCAACGCTATCTCCCCCACTTCACCCGAATTGACTCTGGCGAGGGTGATTGGGCCGTTGAT
>JAUJLY010000191.1 GCA_030447145.1 Thermomicrobiales bacterium | reverse complement strand
CCCCCCTGCCGGACGCGTAAGCGCAATGTCGGGGCGGTAGAAGCGTTCGAAGAGATGTGGGAGGTGTTCCGCCGGGATGCCCTTGCCGGTGTCTTCAACGTCGATGCAGGCACACGTGACGTGGTCGTGCGGGTCGATCGCCGTTGAGATCGAGAGGGTCACCCTCCCACCCGGAGCCGTATGCCGCAGGGCATTGTCGAGCAGAATCAGCATTACCTGGACCAACCGGTCCCCGTCTCCATGAACCATCACCGGCACCGGTGCGTTGAGAACCAGCTCCTGGCCATTGACAAGCACTTCGGCGGTGCGAATGGCTTCCCGGGCGAGGGTATCCAGGGAAACAGCATCCAGATTCACAATCGAGCCGAACCCCTCCGCGTCGGTACGGGCGAGGGAGAGGAGATCATCCACCAGGCGGCCCATCCTGTCTGTCTCCCGGCTGACGTCGGCAAGCGCATCGGAGATATCGATGGGATCCATTCCGCGTCCGGATGCTATCTGCCGTCGGAGGACATCGATGTTCCCCTTGATCGCTGTCAACGGTGTTCGCAACTCATGGGAAGCGTCACCCACGAAGCGATGCTGGGCAGCGAAGGCTTCCTCGATCCGGTCCAGCATGTCATTGAAGGTTTCGGCAAGCTGGGCAATCTCATCGCCGGTCTGTGGAACCTCAAGGCGTCGGGACAATGAAACCTCGCCCTTGCCTTTCGCGATGTCATCGGCCGACGTGATGATGCGGTTCACCGGGGCGAGTGCCCGCCCCGCCAGCAACCAGCCACCGAGCGTCGCAACGACGACTCCGGCGAGACCGGTGGCAAGCAAGACCAGGTTCAGCCGCGCGACGACGCGGTTATCCGTCTCAATGTACTCGCTAGTAAATATCACTCCGATCACAGGCCGCTGCCCAGTCTCGGGATCTATCACTTGGCGGCTCAGGATCGGGTACGCGAGACCGCGGATTGACTGGTTGGACACTTCATGGACGAAGTAGGTCGGCTCCCGGAGCTTCAGGTAGGCCCGGTAGTCCTGCTCGTGCGGCCAACGGTTGGAGAGGGGGCCGTCCCGATACAGCGTATCCGTACCGCTGGCGTTGATGACGGTGATCGAGAGCCCGGTGGCGAGGATGGGTTCGACAGAGAAATCCGGCGGCAGGATCAACCTGACCTCACTCATGTCCCCAGGGGAACTGGCGCTGAGCGATTGCTCCGACGTCATATCCCGGATGTCCCGTGCGGCCTCAATCAGCCGCGTCTCGGCATCCTGTTCGAGGGAGCGAACGAGCATCGCGCGCAGCGCGACGCCGGAGATCGCGAGTGTGAGGATGAGCACCCCCGCATACCAGGCCGTGAGGCCGAAGCGGATCGAGAAGAGATAGGGAACCCTGCGCCGAATGAACGATCCCGGCAGCTCTTCCGGGGGAACCCGGGAGGTTGTGCTGGTGGGAGCGACCTGCGTTTCCTGATCTACCGGGATCATGCGCGCTGCCGGAGGACATAACCTACGCCACGAACGGTCTGGATTACCCTTGGATGATCGCTGATTTCCAGTGCACGGCGGAGATTGCCAATGACAACCTCAAGCACATTGGATTCACCATAGAAATCCTCGCCCCAGACGCGCTGCATCAGGGTCGACCGGGTCAGCACCTGGTTGGGGTGACGCAGGAAGAGCGCAAGGAGGTCGAACTCCCGTGGGGTCAGCTCAATCTCCTCTTCGCCACGAGTGAGTGTCCGGCTGGTGAGATCAAGGGTGATATCGGCGAACTGCAGGATCTCATTCGCCTGGACGGCGGCAGGCTGGCGCGTGCGCCTCAGCAGTGCGCGCACGCGGGCGACGAGTTCCTCAAAATCGAACGGTTTGACCAGGTAGTCATCTGCACCCGCGTTCAGCCCGGCAACGCGGTCGGCTACGGAGTCTCGTGCCGTAAGCATCAGAATAGGGAGACGCTCGTCTGCATCGGTGTTCTCTGCAGCGCGAATGCGCTTCGTGACGTTGATCCCGTCGAGGTTAGGCAGCATGAGGTCGAGGATGAGAACGTCGGGAGGATGATCGCGGATGGCTTCAAGCGCGTCACGTCCATCGGTCACGACAGTGACGTCGTAGCCTTCAAAGATCAACCCACGGCGCACGAACCCGGAAATCGCTGGCTCGTCCTCCACCAACAGGATGCGCTTCGGCGCGTCGCTGGATTCCGGCTCTGCTGACGGAAACGGCGTAACCATGAGCTTCCTGGTCCCCTGGAATCGGCGGGTAATCCAGCGAGCAAGGAAGTCTCGCATGGCGCACGATATGACATGTATCTTAAGCATATCGCACCGTGGGCGCCTCCTGAGAACGCACGAACGGCGGGTCATTGGGGAATGACAGCCGCCGTTCACGCGTGGGGTGGGGAGGAGAGAATCGAAAAGCTCTTCGCGTAGGTTTGTAATCAGATCGGAAGACGCTTTCCAACTACGACCACTTTAGGCTCCCTGTCTGATCTCTCCCTGAAACAAGCCTGAAGAATGGATGAAAAACGATTACTCGCTATGAATCGCTGCCACGGGACCAAAATGGGCAAGCATGAGCTTACGGGAGGAGAGATGGTCGAAGATGGCAGTGGGTTGCCACCGGCAATCTATCTGCGTGGAAAACTGGTTGGGTTGCGTGCGCCTCTTCGCGCAGATGCCGGTGATGCCAGTGTGTGGTACGAGGGTGATCCCCCGCTGTTGCCGGAAGCCGCGGAGTCGCTGCTTGCGGCAGGTGAGCGGATACCGTGGGGGAACAATCCCACGATTCGCCTGATGATTGTCGCCCTTGCCTCCGGTGAGATCGTGGGCGGTCTCATTGTCCACCGGTCCGCGAGCCGGACCAGCCAGCTGGCGCTCACGGTCGGCGAGCGCGTACCCCAGCGGGCACAGGTCCAGGCAGAGGTGCTTCGGCTGGCTGTGCCCTGGCTGTTGAACGAGGTCGGATTGATGACCGTGACGATCAGGATCCCGGCAGATGAAACGTCGATGCTCACTGCAGCAGAAGGCGCCGGGATGCACACCGCCGTCCGTCTGCGGGAGTACGTTGTTCGGCCCGGTGGGCGGGTGAACTTGCTGACCATGGAGCGCGTCAATGAGGACTGGGGTCGTCGGTGGAGGAGACATGATCATGCGTGACGCGGTAAAGGTTGGCCCACGCCTCTATCTGCGCCGACTTACCGAGGAGGACGCCTCAACCCTGGCGGAGGCCAGTCATCTTGAGGATGAAACCGGTCTGCACGAGGATGGCCGGATTCCGATGAGCGTCCTCTCCTTCGAAGCGTGGATTCGAGGGCTCGACGCATCGTCGACCGTTTTCGCCATCAGCAGGCGGGGTGATGGCGGGTGTATCGGCACCGCGTCGATCCGGAACATCGATCGCGTCAATGGGACGGCCGAGACGGGAAGCGGGCTGTTACGGCGGGAAGATCGCGGAAAGGGGCTCGGCACCGAAGCGAAGCAACTGTTGCTAGAGTTTGCATTCGGTGAGCTTGGCCTGCATGTCCTCAGCTCGACAGTGTTCGAGGGTAATGTGCGGTCGGCTCGTGCGTTGAGGAAGCAGGGGTATCGCCTCGCCGGACGGCTCACCGCCAACGTCCTGGCAGCAGGGGGAGTGATTGGCGACACGCTGGTATTCGACATCACTCGCGGTGATTGGGAGCACGCACGGCAGGAAGCCCGCCCCGCGGAACCGAGCGGGCACGATGGCGCAGGACTGGCCGGCCCGGACGACCAGGCTTCGGGGTAGGGACGAGGCAAACATCGGACCCTGCCTTGCGGCATAGCACATGCCATGCGTCGAAATTTGACACCCGGTGAATCGAAAAGATTCGCGCAGGACTCGCAGAAAACGCCGTCGCTTGCCGGCGGAGGAGTACGAGCATGGACAGCAACTACGTTAACGCAGGGATACGCGAGGGAATGAGTGTCGTCGGCTCCGATGGCGAGAACCTCGGCAGTGTGGATCAACTGGAAGGCGACTATATGGTTGTGAGGAAAGGGTTGTTCTTCCCGAGCGACCACTACATCCCGCTGGCTGCGGTAGCGTCCGTGGAAGGCGACCAAGTGCTGCTGGGTGCAACCAAGGAAACGGCGCTTCAGCTGGGATGGGACACCCAGCCGGTGGCTTCGACTCCGACAGCCGATGTCGACATCGGATCAGGTGCCGGTGTGAGCGGGTCGGGCTCATTGAATGAAGATGACGAGCCATTCGAGCACTACCAGGATACGCAGCATACGCATATCAATGCGGACGATGAGATCAAGGTGCCCCTGGTGGCTGAGGAACTCTCTGCAGCCACGCGCGAAGTCGAGCGGGGTTCCGTCGACATACACAAGGATGTCGTCGAGGAGCGTCAGTCGATCGATGTGCCGGTGACCGAGGAGTAGGTGGAGATCACGCGGCGTGCCGTGAACCGTGATGTGGAGCTTGGCGAGGGCGCATTTGAGGAAGAGAGTGTCGATATTCCCCTTCGAGGTGAAGAGGTAGAAGTCGACAAACGGGCGCGCGTGCGGGAAGAGATCGATATCTCCCGTGACGCCGTGACCAGCACCGAGCGCGTGACCGACGCTGTCCGGCGGGAGGAGGTCAAGGTGGAGGATTCCGGGAACATGGTGGCGGACGAAAAGGGAAACGCATAGACGGTCTGCCAATTACTTCCGTGGTGCCGGTTCTTCCGTTCACAAGCTTGTATAAGCGGGAGAACCACGGATCGGGTGCGGCACTTCGCGATAACTCTTCAATTGGCTGCGTGCAGAGGTGAGCGATTGTGGGCTTGACGGGACAATGGTTCGCCCCTTTAAAGTAGTGATGCACGTCGCCTGTACCAACGTGAGCCACGGGACCTCAGCAAGTCGGTCTGCCGGTCAATGTAGAAGAGCCATCGGCTGGAACAGGTCATTCACCATGCCAGCATGACGCGGTGTTGACAGCTCTGTTCCTGCTCGCACATAGTGTCTTCGTCGTAATCAACAACAAGCTGTGGGAGAACCAGACCCTGATCTACTTTCCGCAATACGTGCTCCATACTTCTCCTCGATATACGCCTCATACTCCTTGAGAGTCATCTCGAGAGCGTCCGCATTGGCTTTCCGCTGTTCAGGCGTAAGTTTGCCCAATGCAATGGCGATCTGCTGCTTACCTTCGTCCGACAGTTCCACAGGGTTGAGGATTCCAGTCGCTGTCTCGATCAGGTACTCCGGATTGAAGTCCCAATCGTTCGCTTCATCGCTCCAGCCGAACAGGAACTCTGGTAGCCGGGTCATGATGATCCGTGTCCGGTCCTCTATCTTGACTGGCTTCTTGGGCGCCTTTTCATGGGGAGGATGCGTCCAACCAGGCTTCAGACCTGTGGGCTTCGGCTTGTCGGCATAGAGCAGCACCCGCAGGTTCAGCTTCGCCATGAGATTCTGCTTCTGCTGGAACGTCAGGCTATCGAACTGGTCAAAGTCCTCGTTCAGCATCTGCTCCAGCTTGGCCGGCAGGCTCTCAAACTCCTTCTGCCTCCGTGCCTGCTCCTGGAGTGCGGCTAGCTCGGCCTGCGCGGCTTCCTGGGTCTTGAGGATCGGCTTCCGGTTGTTCTTCATGCCTTCGGCAAGTGATTCATCGCCCTCAGTGATGGCACTGGTGATAGCGTCCAGGAGCCGGTCCAATTGCCCGGCCCGTCTCGCAATGCCTCCCTCCAGCTCGGAAATCCGACTGTCAAGCGTGCCATCGTGGGCCTGGTCAATCAGTTTCTTGAGCGAGGCGCCAGGATTATTGACCATCATGTCCACATGCTCCCAGACATGGGCATCCACCTCTGCTTGCTTGGCGGACGGCCGGGAGCAGGCGTCCTTGGCCCTGTTGCCACAGATATACCGGGCTTTCTGGCCACTACTGGTGGCTGCCTCACAGTAGAGGGCATGACCGCATTCACCACAGAAGCCGAAGGGTATCCGGATCAGGTGAGTTTCGAAGTGCCTGTTATTCCGCGCACTTGCAGCCGCGTTAAAGTCCAGCCGGGCATTGGCCCGTTCCCACAGGTCTTCCTCGACAATCCATGGACAGGGGAAGATCGGCCCTTGCTCTTCTTCTGGCCGTGGTTTGGTCACCGATTTGATTGTGCCATTGACCTTCTCCAGGTGGGTCTCGGTCTTTTGGCCTCGCCAAAATCCTTTGTAGACTGTGTTGTGGACAATGTT
>JAUJLY010000190.1 GCA_030447145.1 Thermomicrobiales bacterium | reverse complement strand
AGCGGAATCGCGCGTACCTGGGTCAAATGGCGCTGGTCATGGGGCAGCGCAACCAGCTGACCTGGGATATACCAGTGGTGGACTCGTATCAGCTGAACAAGGCGATCTTCCGGATCAGCGACGACGAGTTCAGGAGGCGCCTCGATGAGCTGACCGACTTGCTGGATCTCGGCGAGCTGATCCGGAAGCCGGTGCGCAACCTTTCACTTGGTGAGCGCATGAAGTGCGAGATCGCCGGGTCGCTGCTGCATTACCCAAAGGTGCTCTTCCTCGACGAGCCGACGATCGGCCTCGATGTCGCCATGCAGCGCCGCATCCGATCCTTTGTCGCCGAGTACAACGGGCGCACCGGCGCCTCCGTCATGCTGACCAGCCACTACATGGCCGATGTCGAGGCGCTCTGCGAGCGCGTCATCGTCATCCATCACGGCACCCTTCTCTATGACGGGGGCTTGCCGGGACTGGTGAGGGCCTTCTCACCGCACAAGACGATCATCGTGGAGCTGGAGGAAGGCGCCGACACTTCCCGGGACCACGTCACTACCCTCCTCCCGGATGGCGGCGAGGTGATTGAGCAAACGCCGGTCGGGCTTACCCTGCGCGTGCCGAAGGCGGAGACCGCCCGGGTTGCCGCCCAGGTACTGTCCGCGCTGCCGGTCTTCGACCTCACCATCGAGGACCCACCTATCGAGGAGGTCATCGAAGCGGTCTTCGCCAGTCCCACAAGTGACCAACATAGCGAGCCCACACTGGTATGAGCCGCTCCCGAGCCCCGGAATTATCAGCATCAGCGGGACCAGACTTCGACCGCCTGTCGCTGAAGATGCTGTGGGCCTATTACTCGGGAAAGTTGAAGATCGACATCGCGAACAACCTCGCCTACCGTGGCGCGGTCGCGATCTGGGTCCTCAGCACCGTGGTGCAACCGCTGGTCTCGCTCGTTGTCTGGCGAACCGTCGCCGGGTCGGAGGGTGGCAGTGCCGGCGGCTTTACCGCGAACGAATACACCTCCTATTTTGTCATCGTGATGCTCGTCAGTCACATGACGTTCATCTGGCACATGTGGGAGTTCGAGTGGCGCATCCGCACAGGGTTCTTCTCGCCCATCCTCCTGCGACCGATTCATCCCATCCATCATGATGTCTCGGAGAACCTGAGCTACAAGATCGTCGGGCTCATTGGCGTGATCCCGGCCGCGATCATCCTGGCGGTGGTCTTCGATGCCGACTTCGGCGGGACGTCAGTCATCGACATACTCGCCTTCTTCCCGGCACTGATCCTTGCCATGGCATTGCGTTTCCTTGTGGAATGGACGCTGGCCCTTGCTGCCTTTTGGATGACCAAGGTTTCGGCGCTCAACACCCTCTTCGATGTCTTCTTCCTCTTTCTTGGCGGCACATTCGCACCGCTCAGTGTGATGCCGGGCTGGATTCAGGCTATCTCTTATGTCTCCCCCTTCCGGTGGGCGATTGCTTTCCCGGTCGAGGTTGCCCTTGGGAACCGTTCGGGGCTGGAAATCCTGACGGGATACGGGATTCAACTTGCCTGGATCACGCTCTCCGTCATTGTGTTGCGCCTGATGTGGACACGGGCCACACGTCGCTACTCGGCGGTGGGAGCGTAGCGACATGCCCACCTCCGACCACCCGCATGAGGAGCGACTCGCCGGCGGGTTCATCAACGAGGTCGTCCGCGTCGGGGATACGGTGCGCCGCTCGGGTTCCCTGAACACGGAGTTCGTCGCCCGGCTTCTGCAGCATCTCGATGAACGCGGCTGGAACAGGGCCCCGCGCTTTCTCGGCATCGACGAGCAGGGCCGCGAGATTCTGAGTTTCATCGAGGGTGTCGTCCCGGTCGACGAGGATATTCCACCATCGTTCTCGACGGACGAAACGCTCATTGCGCTCGCGCGGATGGTCCGCGAGGTCCATGACCTTACAGCCGGGACGCCGCTCGCCGGCACGGAAGAGGTCGTCTGCCACAACGATCTCTCGCCGAAGAACACAGTTTATCGCGATGATGCCGGAATCATGATGCCGGTCGCGCTCATCGACTGGGACCTCGCCGCACCGCGAGGCCGCATCTATGACGTCGGGCACATCTGCTGGAAGTACCTTAACCTTGGGCCATCCATCGCCGATCTGGACGAGTGCGCCCGCAAGATTCGCATCATCTGCGAGGCCTACGGTCTGGAGAACCTGAATGGTGTGGTCGATGCAATCACCTGGTGGCAGGAGTCGTCGATCTGGGGAATCGAAACCGGCGTGGAGGCTGGGGACAAGGGCATGATTCGCCTGAAGAATGCAGGCGTCCTGCCGGAGATCCGCGCCAGCGTCACATGGGTGGAGAAGAACCGAACGGCGCTGGAGCAATAGCTGTCACGCAGCAGACAAATCACCTTTACTGAAGGATCGTAAGGGAGGGCTAGCTGTGCACGCGCTGACCGTTCTCAAAACCTACCTCCAGCTCGGGCTGCTCAATGTCATGCAGTATCGCGCAGATTTTTTCCTGCAGATGCTGGGCACGATCATTGGCTTCGCGACGTCGCTCATCGGCATCCTCGTCATCTTCAACCGGACCACCGACCTGAAGGGCTGGGAGCGCGATGACCTGATTGTTCTCGTTGGTATCCAGATCCTCGTTGCCGGGTTGATCAACCTGGTGATCCGGCCCAGCATGCAGCAGCTCATGGAGGGCATCCGGCTCGGGACGCTTGACTTCATGCTTACCAAACCGGCGGACTCCCAGTTGCTGGCAAGCGTCCAAATGGTGAATCCCGCGGGAATCCAGGATGCCGTCTTCGGGGCCGGTGTGATTCTCGTTGGACTTTCGTTGCTGGATGCGGCGATCTCCCCGCTCGCGGTCGTCCTCTTCCTGCTCGTCCTCGGCGCGGGGTTGATCATCATCTACAGCTTCATGCTGATCCTCTCTACCTGCGCCTTCTGGTTCGTGAAGCTGGACAACGTGCTGGTGATCTTCAACACTATGTTCGGCAACGCTGGTCAGTGGCCGATCACTATCTATCCCGGCTGGCTGCGGGCCTCGCTGACCTTCCTCGTGCCCGTCGCTTTTGCGGTGACGATTCCAGCGCAGAGTCTGACAGGGCGACTGGACGGGTGGACCGTGGTCGGCACATTTGCTCTCGCCTTCGCGTTCTTCGTGGCCTCCCGGCTCTTCTGGCGATTCGCGCTCCGCCACTACACTGGCGCCTCGGCCTGACCCTCTTCACATCTCGCGAAATCCATTCGATGATGCGATGAACGGTGTGTGGCCCGATCGTGGAGACAGATAGATGCAACGCGGGAGACTGGAGCAGTTCGTTTCATCGGTGACGAAACCCGACGACTTCGATGCGTTCTGGAATCAGGTTCAGGCAGAGCTGGAGGGCATCTCCCTCGAACCGGCCATGAGGCACATCCCTGAGCGATCGACTCCCGAGGTCGATGTCTACGAGATTCACTACACCAGCCTGCATTCGCTGCGCATCGCGGGTTGGTATTGTACTCCGAAAGCGGATTATCTGGCCTTGCCCTACCCGGGACTGGCCATTCTGCCGGGGTATGTCTCCGAGCCGACGCTTCCAAAGTCCTGGGCGAAGCTCGGGTATGCGGCCGTTGGCGTGGCGCCACGTGGCAAGTTGCGCTCCAACGGCCAGTACAACCCCGGCTATCCCGGTCTGCTGGTCGACCGCATTGTTGACGAACAAACCTATGGCTATCGTGGATTCTATGCGGACGCGCTACGGGCGATCGACTTCATGCTCATCAGGCCGGAGATCGATGCCTCCCGGATCGGCGTCCACGGTGGCAGCCAGGGTGGCGCACTTTCGCTGGTCACTGCAGCGCTACGGCCAGATGTCGTCCGCTGTGGTGCGCTTGCCGCCCCCTACCTGACCGGATTTATGGATGCCGCCGCACTCACCCACTCCTACCCCTACGAGGAGATGAATGAGTACTTCCGCACCTACCCGGAGCGGATCGATCAGGTACGGAAGGTGGTCAGCTACTTCGACTGCCTCAACTTCGCGCCGAAGATCACCGCGCCACTGCTGATCTATGTCGGTTTGGCGGATGACATCTGCCCGCCGGAGACAGCGTTCAACCTGAGGGAGCGGCTCACCGGTGATGTCACCTTCCATGCCCACGCCGGCTGCGGCCATGAGGCCGGGGTGTATTGGGGGTTGCCGAAGGTGGAGGCGTTCCTTGCCGAGCACCTCCGGCCAGCGGCACCCGCCCGGATGGTGACTCCTGGCCTAGAGGAATTGTGATGAGCCCAGACCTGGCACAGGAGATCGATCAATGGTGGGGGCATCTTGACGACGACCTCGATCAACTCGAGGCGCATCCCGAGTTCGAGCATGATCTGCTGCGTTCACACGACCTGTTTGACACGTACAGGGTACGTATGACCAGTCTCGATCGCTACGTCATCGCGGCCTGGCTCAGTGTGCCGAAAGGCGATGGCCCCTTCCCTGCCGTCATGTACACACCAACCTATATGAGCGTCGTCACCCCGGCGCCATACGAGTTCCGGACTCGCGCCATAACGATGAACGTGATCAGCCGCGGGCAACGCGGAGCGGACCGGCCGTATGCAGCGGCATTCCCCGGGCACCTCACCGTCGGCATTGACGATCCGGATCGCTATATCTTCCGGGGCGTGGTCGCGGATACGATCCGCGCGTGGGAGGTGCTCCGCAACTATCCCAAGGTGGATACCGACCGCAGGGCGATGATCGGAACAGATTTCGCCCTGCTTGTGAACGCAAGGAGACCCGGTGCCAAGGCGATGCATGTGACCGGCAGCTTCTGGTACCGGATGAAGGAGATTGCGGCCGGGACGGAGGCCTATCCATTCGAGGAGATCAACGATCACCTCCGGATGCGGCCCAGTCAGGAAAAGGCGGTCGCCCGTACGCTGGCCCATTTCGATCCGCAATACCAGGCGGAGAGGATAACCGCCCAAGTGCTCTTCAACCGCGACCAAGCAAGTCCTAACGGGAATGATGCCTGGTTCGCTCCCCTCGCCTCCCGCCTGGCCACAGAGCCAACATTCCTCGACATGACCCACCGTGGTCAAACCGATTACGACGCGATGGACGCCTGGCTTTCGGATGAGCTCGGGATGCCAGCATACCCGCGAAGCTGGACGCCGCAGGACCTGGGAGCGTGGTCGGTATGAAACGTGACGGGATGCTACAGGACTGGCTGCGGGAGCTTGGTCTGCGACCCGTGATCAATGCCGCCGCAACATTGACCTCCTTGGGCGGCTCGATCATGCCTCCCGAGGTCGTAGAGGCAATGGCGACCGGTGCCCGGCACTTCGTCGATTACCGGGAGTTACAGGCATCGGTCGGTGCGCGCATCGCGGCCCTCACCAACAACGAGGCGACCTACGTAAGCTCCGGCGCTGCGGCGGGAATCACCCTTTCCATCGCCTCATGCATGGCGGGAAAGGACCCGGATCTCATCCGTAACTTCCCTGGCCCCAGCGCATTTCCACGCAACGAAGTACTGGTCTACCAGTCGCAACGAAACGGCTACGACTACGCCGCAAGCATGACGGGCGCGAAGATGATCGAAGTCGCCAGTGAGGGCGACCCACTTGCCGCGCGGATCAATGAGCATACTGCCGCCGTGCTCTGGTTCGCGGGCACGCGCCTGCGCGGCGATACGCCACCAATCGAGGAGATCCTCGGTATCGCGCATGAGGCAAACGTCCCGGTGATCGTGGATGCCGCAGCGCAAATTCCACCAGCGTCCAATCTCTGGCACTTCACGCGGGACCTCGGCGCCGACATCGTCATCTTCAGTGGTGGCAAGGGAATACGAGGCCCGCAAGCGACCGGCCTGGTCATGGGCAGGGCGACATTGGTTGAAGCAGTTGCTGCCAACGCCTCCCCGCACTACTCCATCGGGCGCCCGATGAAGGTCGGTAAGGAGGAGCTGTTCGGCATCCTTGCAGCCGTCGAATGGACGCTCGCGCAGGATGAGGCGGCCGTCATCGATGCCTACGAAGAAACCGTGAAGTGCTGGATCGATGGGCTGGAGGGACTACCCGGGGTTGAGATCAACCGGGGCTTTCCCAGCGAAGCGGGTCAGCCCCATGCGCGAGCAATCGTACGTGTCCTCCCCAATGCCCGGCGGGACCGGGGGGATCCGTTAGAGCAGGTACGTCGCTCGGGGGAGGCATGGGCCAG